>JACCSE010000367.1 GCA_013813145.1 Gemmatimonadales bacterium | reverse complement strand
ACGCTCGAACGAACCTTCACGCGTCTTCTCCGGACCGGTTAGAGGCTAGCTTGGCAATATATTAAGGTGGGGGAAGTCATGCAAGGAGGGGAGGATAGGAGGGCAGCGGGGCAGCGGAAAGTAACGTCATCCTGAGCGAAGCGAAGGATCGGGTCGCTGACGCGCCCGGGCACCGCATGCCCGGTCATCGAGCCTCACACGCATGAGCGAGCCGATCCTTCGCTCTGCTCAGGATGACGTGCTACCTGGAGCGACGCTTGCGTCGCCCCGCGCGAGGCAGGCCTCGCGCCCACGGTTCGTCCGCGGTCTCCCATCTACTCCTACCCCACTACCCTCAGCTCCACCAGCACCCAACCGTTTCCCCCCTGCCGATACCCCAGCAGCAGACTCTGCACCCGGACATCCTGCGTTCCCGCGATGCGGTACCTGCGCTGAAGCTCCACGTACCCGCGGCCCGGCTCGACCTCGCGGGCGGCCCGGATTTCGGTCTCGACCTCCTGGGCCTCGGCCAGGAAGTCGTCCAGTAGCGCGGCCGCCTGGGCCGGTCCGAGGGCCACAGAGGGGTCGGCGCGCGGAAGCTGGACCAGGAGCCGAGGGCTGTCCGCGACCAGCGCGGCGACATCGTGCGTGAACCAGGATTGCCGGGCCCGCTCCGCCGCCCGACTCAGTTCCGGATCCTGCGCCTTCGCTACTACTGGGCCGGCCAGCAGGACCAGCGCCGTCAGGATGCCGCGCACCGCGCCTCCTCGAGAAACTCCTGAAATACCACCGCGGGATCCGCGGCCTGGAGCACCGGCCTCCCGACCACGAGATGGGTGGCGCCGTCTCCTACCGCGTCCTTCGCCGACGCCACTCGGGCCTGATCGTCGCGGGCATCGGAGCCCCGCCGGATTCCCGGGACCACGATCCGGCCGCCCTCCCCAAGCACGCTCCGTACCAGCGACACCTCGCTCGGGGAGCAGACCACCCCGGCAAGTCCCGCGGCGGTCGCCGTCCGCGCCTGGCGTTTCACCTCCTCGGCGACGTTTACCGTCCCCCGGCCGAGCGCTTGGCTGTAGGATTTGGCATCGTGCGACGTCAGCACGGTCACTCCGACCAGGGAGAGCGTGTCACCGGCAGCGGTCGCTGCCGCCTCCATCATCGCCAGCCCGCCGAGCGTATGGAGCGTCGCCATACCGACCCCGAAATCCCGCGCGGCGGCCACCGCGCCGGCGACGGTGCTGGGGATGTCGTGCCACTTGAGGTCGAGGAAGACGTGGAGCCCCCGCTCGATGAGGGTGCGGATGAAGACCGGGCCCTCGCGAGTCATGATGATGGAACCGACTTTGACCCACCTGACCCCGGACAGCCGGTCGAGCAGACGCAGCGCTTCGGTTCCACCCGGCAGGTCGAGCGCGAGGATCACCTCAGCCACGGCCGCGCTCCAGTTGATCCACGATCCGCTCCGGGAGGCGGGGGTCGGCCAGTGCCGCAGTCCCCATCGCCACCAATGAGGCTCCCACGCTGAGATACTGCCGGACGTCGGCGGCCGATCGGACGCCGCCGATCCCGATGACCGGAATCCCCCCGGTTCGCTCCACCACTCGGGCCGCGGCTAGAACGCCGACCGGCAACAATACCGGACCGCTGACCCCCCCATTGCCATTCCCGACCCGGGGCGAGCCCGAACCCGCAAAGAGAAGTCCGGGAAGGGTGTTGACCACCGCGATTCCGTCGGCTCCGGCATCCCGTGCGACCAGCGCCATGCCGGCGATGTCGGGGAGGACGGGGGATAGCTTGGCGACGATCGGCAGCCGGGTCCGCGAGCGGCACAGTGCGACGATTCTGCGGACACAGCCGGCATCGGCACCGAACTCGATGCCCCCGGCACTGGTGTTGGGACAGGAGAGATTCAGCTCGAACGCCGAGACACCCGCGGCCCCGTCCAGCCCCCCGACGACGTCCCCGTACTCTTCTACGGTAAAGCCGACGACGTTCACCAGGACTTGGGCTCGACGCAGATTTGCCGCGAGCCAGGGAAGATACGCCGCCCGAACCCGATCGAGCCCGGGATTGGCCAGGCCCACCGAATTGAGCATCCCTCCGCGGAATTCGGCGACCCGGGGAGCGCGATTGCCCTGGCGGGGCTCCAGGGAGACCGCCTTGGTGACGAGACCGCCCAGCCGGTCGAGATCCATGACGCCGGCCAACTCCCGGCCGAATCCGGCGGTGCCGGCGGCGAGCAGGAGGGGATTCTGGAATTGGCGGCCGAAGACGGTCCTGGAGAGACCCGGGACCGCCGAACTCACGGTTCGAGCCCGCGACTCGGGTCCGGCCGCTGGTTCCGCGGGTTCCGGATGATTACCGGTTCACCCGGCGCTGGCGCCCTCGGCGACCCTGGCCGGCGGATTCCGGGTGCCGCGGGGCGGCGGCGCACCGTCTCCGCGCCGTAGGCGTACGCCTGGAGTGAGTCCTCCAGCTCGCGGTAGCCGGTGGGATCCTCGCCCCGCAGGAAAGCCAGGTAGGGGCTGGACGCGTACCGCTCCTCCAGCAGCGGCCGCATCGCCTCGCCCCACTCGGGATCGAGCACCCGGCCCGCCAGCAGGGCCTTGGGCGCGTAGGGAGCGTCGGGCCAGGTCTCGACTACCTGCCGGAAGAGTTCCGCGGCGAGCGCTGGCGCGAGCAGCGAATCCCGCGCGCTCTCGGCCGCGAGGAAGAGGCGCAGATCTCCCTGCTCCGCCATGGTACCGCTCGAGTCCGCAGCCGCCCGGACCGCAATGAGGATCTGCCGAAGGGCCTTTGCCTCCTGCGCCGCCGAGCGACCGCCGGCGGCCAGTTGCGCGAGACTGTCGGCAACGGGCGATAGCTCGGCCACCGTCCGGGTTCGCGCGAGACTCCGCCGGACGAGTTGGAGGCTGGCCCGGTCGCCGGGATCGGTTCCGATGCCGACCCGTGCCGCTCGGCGGAAGCGGTCCAGGGCGCGGATCGAGTCGCTCGCCTGCAGCCGCTCCCCGTCCTGGTAGAGCCGGCGAGCGCGGATTTCGGCCGCCACGTTCGCCCTGGATCCGAGATGGTCTACCAGCGCGGAAGCGGTGGCCGGGCTGTGCCGGCCGACGATGGTGATCACCGAGTCCCAGTGGCGTACGCTGTCGTTCACCGCGAGGACGCTGTCCGTCAGGGCCAGCGCATCCGCCTGGCGCCCCGCGGCGCCGAGGGACAAGAGCCGCTCCTCCGAGGCCTTCGGTCCGCTGAGCCCCTCGAGCGCCAGGAGCGCCTGGTCCGGCCGGCCCAGTTGCCGGAGCGCACGCGCCCGATGCAACCGGGCGTCGCGCCGCCGAACCGGGTCGGCGCTTTCCACCACGTGAGAGAAGGCCAGGTCCGCGGCGACCGGGTCGCCCAATTCGAGCTGACAGCGGCCGAGCGCGAGCGCCGCCTCCTCGCCGGTTTCCCCTCTGGCGTCGAACACCGACACCCGCGCGAGCGGTACCACGGCGTCGGGGCACTGTCCCAGGCGGGCCAGGGCGATGCCTTTCAGGGTCATCGCCTCTTCGACGTACTTGCTGCGGGGATGGCGGACCACCACCGATTCCGCCCGGGTGATCACCTGGCCCCAGAGGTTGTTCGCCTCGAAGGTGCGGCCCTCGCGCTCCGCTTTCCGCGCCGAGCCGGCCAGCCGCTTCGCGTTGTACATGCCGTTGTAGTACACGCAGCCCCCGAGCAGCATCACGCCGAGAGCAGCCGGCGCGAGGCGAGCCAGCAGCCGGGCGCGGCTCACCGGGAGACCCCTGCGCCGGCGAGCCCGAGCTTTCGTTCGTAATCCCGGAGGTACTCGACGACGGCATCGGCGATGGCGGCGGCCATCGCCTTCTGGCTCGCGCGTTGGGTCAGAAGACGTCCGTCCTGTGGATTGGTGCTGTAGCCCAGCTCGACCAGAATGGCCGGCCGGCGCGCCGTGGTGAGGACCATGAAGCCCGCCTGTTTGACGCCCCGGTCGAGGCCGGTGTGCACCCCCTTGAGACCTCCCTGCACCAACTCCGCGGCGCGGGCCGATTCACGGAGATGCTCGTTGAGCTGGAGATCCTTGAGGATGAAGTCCAGACCACCGGGCATGCCGACCGCCTCCCGGCCGGTTTCGAAGCGCACCGCGTCGTTCTCCATCCTGGCTACCCGGGCGGCGTCTTCGGTCCGCGCCTCGGCCAGGAAGAAGGTCTCGAAACCGCGTACCTCGGTGTACCCGCGGCGCCGCGCGAGGGAGTTGACGTGGAGGCTCACGAACAGATCGCAGGCCTCGGTGCAGTATCCGCCGCGATCGCCGAGCGCGATGAGCGTATCGGTCGTCCGGGTCATGCGGACGCCGATGCCGCGCCGGCGCAGCTCCTCGCGCAGGAGGAGGCCGATCTGAAGGGTGACGTCCTTCTCCTTGACGCCGCGCGGGAAGTAGACGCCGGGGTTGCCCGGGTCCACGCCGCCGTGGCCCGGATCGATCGTCACGATGTGGCCGGGCCGAATCCCGTTGGGCAGACGCCTGGCCAGGTCCTCCAGCCGGGCGGCCTTTCCGTCGTAGCGGTAGCGCTCGCTGAGGTAGTATGGCAGGATCTCGGCGACGAACTGGAAGGGGAGGAACAGCGTGTCCCGGGCCACCGAGGCCGGGCCCGACAGCGTCTGGAGCTTGTTGCTGAACAGATAGAATGGCGCGCCCACCAGAAAGCGGAACGGCTGGCGCGCCACGGTGACCTCGGCCCAGCCCTCGCTCAGGGTGACGGCGCCGCCCAGCGCGGCGAGCAGCAGGGGTGCCGCGAGCACCGGCGCGCCGCTCGCGTCGAGCCGTACCGGGACCTTGATCTCGCCGGCGCTGCCCGCCACCGTGAGCGAGGTCGGCCCCGCGCCCAGCCCGGCGAGCAGGGCGAGCTGAGCGATCACCGCCGCCCCCGAATCGAGACCGCTCGAGCCGCCTCGCGCTCGGCCACCCGCCGCTTCAGTGCTTCGCGCTTGTCGTGCTGCTTCTTGCCGCGGGCGAGCGCGATGGCCACCTTGGCGCGCCCGCTCCTGAAGTAGAGCTCCAGCGGTATCAGGGTGAGCCCCTGCTGTTCCGTCGCCCCGATGAGCCGCTCGATCTCCCGCCGGTGCAGCAGGAGCTTTCGGGAGCGTACCGGATCGTGGTTGTAGCGGTTGCCCTGCTCGTACTGAGTGATGTTCATCCCTTCGAGGAACACCTCGCCATTGCGGACCCGCGCGTAGGCCTCCTTGATGGAGGCCTTTCCGTTGCGCAACGACTTCACCTCGGTTCCGGTGAGGACGATCCCGGACTCCAGCGTGTCCAGGATGTGGTAATCGTGGGTCGCCTTGGGATTGCGGGCGACCGATTTCTTGCGCTCGTCGGCGAGGGAAGCATCGGGGGTCACGTCGGTATCTCAAGCAAATGATAGGCCAGCACTTCCGATGGGTCAACGTCCGGGTTGACCCCGCCCGACGCGGCCACTAGCTTTGCCCCCTTCGCCGAAGTGGTGGAACTGGTAGACGCGCTGCGTTCAGGGCGCAGTGGGCGCAAGCCCGTGGGGGTTCGAGTCCCCCCTTCGGCATGGGATACCCCACGTGACGATTTTCGCGCGGGGTTTTGTGTTGTGGGCTGTCGGCTATCAGCTATCCGTCCGCGGGAGCGGAGGCTCGATGCTGCAGGACCGACAGCCGATAGCCGACAGCCAATGCCCCTCAATACCTCGCCATCCCCTCCTCCACCCTTTCCGCCCACGCGTCGATTCCGCCGGTCAGGCTCCTCACCTTGCCGAATCCCGCGCCGCGCAGAATTTCCAGAGCCTTCATCGAGCGCGACCCTTTGTGGCAGTAGGTCACGATCTCGCTGTGGCCGTCCAACTCGGCCAGGCGGTCGGGGAGTTGGCCGAGGGGGATGAGTCGCGCGCCGTCGATGTGGGCGATCTCCCATTCGTGCGGCTCGCGCACGTCGATCAGCACGAGGTCGTCACCCTTGTCCGTCCGCTCCTGGCGCAGCTCCTCGACGATCACTTCCGGGCCCTGATATGCGGGCGCGGCGCCGATCCCGCAGAACGCTTCGTAGTCGATCAGCTCGCGGATGGTGGGAGGGTCGCCGCAGATGGGGCAGCTCGGGTCCTTCCGCAGCTTGAGCTCACGGAAGCGCAGCTTGAGCGCGTCAAACAGCACCAGCCGGCCGACGAGTGAGTCGCCGGCGCCGATGATCCACTTGATCGTCTCCAGCGCCTGGATACTCCCGATGATGCCGGGCAGTACACCAAGCACGCCGCCCTCGGCGCAGCTCGGCACCAGCCCCGGAGGTGGCGGCTCCGAGTAGAGGCAGCGATAGCACGGCCCTTCCTTGGCGTAGAACACCGAGGCCTGGCCCTCGAAGCGGAAGATGCTGCCGTACACGTTGGGCTTGCCCAGCAGCACGCAGGCGTCGTTGACCAGGTAGCGGGTCGGGAAGTTGTCGGTGCCGTCCACCACGATATCGTATTCGCCGATGATTTCGAGCGCGTTTTCCGAGCTCAGCCGCGTCTCGTACGTCTCCACGTTCAGATTGGGATTGAGATCGGTGAGCCGCGCCTTGGCCGACTCCAGCTTGGGCCGGCCGAGGGTGGACGTGCCGTGTACGATCTGTCGCTGGAGATTGGTCAGGTCCACGACGTCGAAGTCCACGATGCCGATCGTGCCCACGCCGGCGGCGGCGAGGTAGAGCGAGAGCGGCGAGCCCAGCCCACCGGCGCCGATGGTGAGCACGCGCGCGGCCTTGAGCTTTCGCTGCCCCTCGACGCCCACTTCGGGCAGGAGCAGGTGACGCGAATAGCGCAGCACCTCCGAATGGGAGAGCCGCGGCAGCTCGGTCTCGACCGCGGGGCTGCCGCCCGCGATGCTCGGCACGATGGTCAGGATGTCGCCTTCTCGGACCGGGGTGGAGGTGGACTCGAGCTGGCGGATGTCGGTGTCGTTCAGGTACAGGTTGACGAAGTTTCTGAGGCGGCCGTCGTCCTGCACCAGGTGGCGCTTGAGCCCGCCGTGGGCGGAGAGGAGGCCGTCGATCACCTCGCCCACCGTCGCCCCCTGAAGCTCGACCGCGTCGCGGCCGCCGGTGAAGCTCCGGAGCGGAGTGGGAATGGTCACGGTCACGGACATGATCATACCTCGCTGAGCACTTCGAGTGACTCGGGATGCATGAGCGGCCGTTCGTCGTCCAGCACGAAGCTGGCCGCATCGGTGGCGCTCCCGCGGTCGATCCGCACGATCAGATAACTGTACCAGGGCCAGGCGTGCTCGGTGTCGAACCCCGAGGGCCGCGCCGGATGGTCCGGGTGCGAGTGGTAATACCCGACGATCTCCAGCCCCTCGGACCGCAGCTCCGACTCGAGCCGCCGCAGATCCTCCGGGGCGATCAGGTAGCGGTGCGGGTCGTCGGTCCGGCGATTGATCGCCGGCGCCAACCTGACCACATCCTTACTTCCCTCGGGGTCCACCCGGCCGGCCAGCGCGCCACAGCACTCGGCGGGATACGCGGTGACCCCTTGGTGGCGGATCTCCTCGAGGAGCACTTCCGGGAGCCGCAGAGTCATTCTCCGCTCCAGCGATGTGGCTCGCTCAGGTAGCGCGCGCCGGGGTCGCAGCCGACGACGACGACTGCCGCCTCGGGCTCCCGCCGAAGCACGTCGGCCGCGGCGGCGAGCGCGGCGCCGGCCGACCACCCCACGAGGAGGCCGGCACCGCGGGCGAGCCGCCGCGCGGCGGCGTCGGCGCGCTCGGTAGGGATCTCGGCCACCTCGTCCGGGAGCCCGGGGTCGTAGAGCGCCGGCGGGTGGGGCGTGGTCGCCAGGTGCTTCAGCCCTTCCAGCCCATGGTAGGGTCCATCCGGCTGAACGCCGACCAGGCGGATCGCCGGGTTCCGCTCTTTCAGGTAACCACCGGTGCCCATCATGGTTCCCGTGGTGCCCATCGCGGCAACGAAATGGGTCAGCCGGCCGCCGGTCCCGTTCCACAGCTCGGGACCGGTGGTCTCGCGATGGGCTCGCGGGTTGGCCGGGTTGCTGTACTGGTCGGCATAGAAATATCGCCCCGGCTCGGCCGCGGCCAGCTCCCGCGCCTGCCGCACCGCGCCGTCGGTTCCCTCCAGGCGGTCGGTGACGAGCACCTCGGCGCCATACACCTCGAGCAGGGCCCGCCGCTCCGGACTGGCGTTTGCCGGCAGGCAGATGGTCACGTGCACCCCCGCCGCCGCGCCGAGCATCGCATAGGCGATCCCGGTGTTGCCGCTGGACGCATCGAGCAGGCGCTTGCCGGGAAGCTCGCCTCGCTCCAGCGCATCGCGTAGAATGGCGCGCGCCGCGCGGTCCTTCACGCTGCCGCCGGGGTTGAGCCACTCGGCCTTGAGCCAGAGGCGGCCGCGGGCGTTGCCGGGCAGCTCGAGCGGCAGGAGCGGCGTGTTCCCCACCGCCTGCCAGAGCTCGGGTTCGCGGTACGTGGACAGTCGGCGTACGGCGGTCATGTAGGGTTCCTGGTGTTGGCTGCTGGCTATCGGCTATCAGCTATCAGCTATCGGCTATCGGCTAT
>JACCSE010000356.1 GCA_013813145.1 Gemmatimonadales bacterium | reverse complement strand
GCCGAGCTCAGCGTCCTGGTGAACAACGCCGGGTTCGGCACCCGCGGCACCCTGCTCGAGTCCGACCTCGAGCGGCAGGCCGACATGCTGCGGCTGCACACGATGGCGCCGATGCAGCTCACGGCGGCAGCACTGCCGGTGCTGCTGCGCCGGAGGGCCGGAGCCGTCGTCAACGTCTCCTCCATCGCCTCCTTCATCTTCTCCGCCGGCAATGCCAACTACTGCGCGACCAAGGCGTACCTCACCACCTTCACCGAAGGTGTCGCCGCTGAGGTCCGGGGAACCGGAGTGCAGGTTCAGGCACTCTGTCCCGGGTTCACGGCGACCGAGTTCCACCGGCGGATGGAGGTGAGCACCGCGGGGCTACCCCGGTTCATGTGGATGACGGCGGAGAGCGTGGTCCGCCGGTCGCTCCACAGCCTCGATCGCAGAGGACCCGCGGTCTGCGTGCCCGGGCTCGGGTACCGGATCCTGGTAGGAGTGATCCGGCTTACTCCCCGCCGTGCCCTCGGGGCAGCGACTGCCCTGCGCCGGGCGCGGGATGTGACCTGAGTCCTTTCGGATCGGCCTGCCCGGGCCGTAGGATAGTATGTCTCCGAGGAGTCATTCGACCCATGCGAACCCGCTCCCTCGTGTCCCTCCTGGCAGGGGCACTCCTGATCCCGTGTCTCGGTGCCGCCTGCAGCGGGGATGACCTCCTGCTGCCCAGCTCGGCGACCCCCACCGGGCTCCGCGCCGTCTCCGGCGACCGGCAGGAGGCCGAAGCCGGTGCTATGCTGCCGGATCCGTTGGTGGTCAAGGCCACGGACGCCACCCAGCGCCCGGTGCAAGGGGTTCGGATTGTCTTCCGATTCGACGGTGCCGTAGGCGGTGACGTTGCCCCCGATACCGCCCTGACCAACCTGGCGGGCGAGGCCGAGGCTGAGATTCGTTTGGGGACGGCTTCGGGCGCCCAGCTCGTGGATGCCACCGTGATCGAGGGGCCGGCGGAGGTAATGGTGACCTTCCGGCTCACAGCCCTGCCTCCTGAGGAAGGCGGCGGGGGTGGAGAGGGCGGCGGTGGGAATGGTGGCGGCGGAGATGGTGGCGGGGTTGACGGCGGCGGCGGCGGGGGCAATGATGGCGGGGGCGATGACGACGATGATGATGAGAAGCATGACGATTGAGGACGTGTGACTCGGCGGAGGAGTCTCGTCTCCCGAATGGACGATTCATCTTTCCGCGATCAGCATTCGGAGGCGATATGGGCACGGCGCTGAAGTGGACGACGGCGCTCTCGGTGGGGCTGCTGGCGGCGTGCGGTACCGAGGGAAGTGAGCGCATCGAGGCCGCCGGCGCCCTGAAGCGCGACATCACGCTTCAGAGCGCGGCGATTCCGGCGGTCGAAGTGGCGTCCGCGGTCGAGTTGGGACGCGCCGAGCCGCGGCAGCGACGGGCGCCTCGCCCGAAGCGGTCTCCGGAGCCGGCACTCACGCCCACGCCGCAACCAGCCCCCGAAGCCGCGCCTACCCCAGAGCTGGCCGTCGCACCGGTGCGAGTCGCTGTGGCGGCCGCGGAACTGCCCGCCCCGGCGCCAAGCGGACGGGAGCTCGCCCCGGGCCAGACCGTCACCGTGCTACCGGCTTCCGCCGGCCCGGGGAATACCGGACCCAGCGATCTCTATCTCCCGGGCGAGCCGGGCCGCGGGATGTTCAAGCCCGGCGGCGGAGCGTGTCCCCATCCGCCCCGCCGGGGCCGGCCGGTCGGCATCGTGGGTTTTCGCTGAGCGCAACAATCGGTGTGCTGGTCAAAATTTAGACAGTAAGACAGGGGGTAGCGACGCGCTACCCCTTTAGTTATCGTACACCCTCGTTTCCCCAGACCATGCCCGGAATCACTCACCCTTCAGTGCAGAGCGGGGAGGTACGCATGAGGCACGCTTGGCTGATCGTGCTCGCCGTCGTGGCGACGACCGGTTGCAACCAAGCCGAGTTGAAGAGGGCGCTCGCGGAGGCCAAGACGGCGGAGGCGCAGAAGGACAGTCTGCTCACCGAGGTGCTCGAGACCACGCAGTTCGTGAGCGACGTCAACAGTGAATTGGCCAAAGCCAAGAGCACGGGCGTGAGGACGGCGAACAGCGATCCTGGGCTCCCCGGCGCCAAGAGAGACCGCGAGGAACGGGTCGCGGCGTTGGATCGGGTCAAGACCATCATCGCGAAGCTCGACGAGAGCGAGGCCAAGCTGGCCGAGACCGAGGCCCGGGCCCGCAGCTCCCGCCAGCGCAACGCCCGGCTCCTGGCCCAGATCGAGACCTTCAAGAAGACGATCGAGGATCTCAAGACCACGGCCGAGCAGCAGAAGACAGAGTACGAAGCCGCCCTCGCCGAGAAGGACACCCACATCGCCACGCTGGCCGGCCGGGTGGACACGCTGACGACCGAGAACAGCCAGCTCGGCGTCGACAAGGCCGCGCTGGTCGATACGGTCGGCAACCTCACGGCGTACAAGAACACGGTGTACTACGCGGTCGGGACCAAAGACGAGCTGGTGAAGAAGGGTGTGGTGACCAAGGAAGGCTCGAAGTTCCTGGTCTTCGGCGGCACCCGGCTGGAGCCCGCCCGGAACCTGAATCCCGAGGCGTTCACCGCGATCGACAAGACTCAGCAGACCTCGATCCCGCTCCCCCGCACGGACAAGAAGTACAAGATCATCTCGCGGCAGAGCCCGACGCACCTCTCCTCCGCCGTGAAAGACGGCAAGGTGACCGGCAGCATCGAGATCTCGGAGCCGGAGCAGTTCTGGTC
>JACCSE010000342.1 GCA_013813145.1 Gemmatimonadales bacterium | reverse complement strand
CGTCAGCACCAGCCGGTCCCTCGCCCGCGTCATCCCAACGTACAGGAGCCGCCGCGCCTCCTGGATCTCCGGCTCATTCCCGTTCTCCAGCGCCACCTTTCCCGGAAGCATCGCGTCCTCGGCGCCCACGATGTAGACCCGGGAAAACTCCAGCCCTTTGGTCGAATGGAGCGTCAGCAGGTTCACCCGGCGGTCCTCCACCGCCGACCCGTCGCTCCGCGACAGCGCTACGCGGGCGAGCAGCAGCTCGATGCTCTCCGCCAGCGTCGGCGCGGCGCTCGCGGCCACCAGCGCGGTCAGTCGCGCGACCGAGGCCGGATACCGCTCGGCGGGAGGCCGCTGGGTGCGGATCCGCTCCATCAGCCGCGCTCCTCCCAGCCGCTCGATCAACTGGTCCACTCCCGGCGCGCCGGCGGCCTCACCCTCCTCCGCGTACACCTGGAGACAGTCGCCGAAGCGGCCCACGGCGGCCGGGATCGCCAGCTCGCGCAGCATCCGCTCTTCCGCGGTCGGCTCCGGCTGGTCGTCCAGCGCGAGCGAGAGGCCGAGCCAGCCGAGCAGGTTGACCAGCGACGACTTCCGCGCCCGGGCCGCCCGGAGCTCGCCCAGGTGGCGGAGCACGCCTACCAGGGCGCTCGCGTCGTCCAGCGCGTGGTGCGACCGGCCGGCGTCGACTCCGAACCGGTGCGCCAGATCTTCCAGCTTCGCGCTCTCGTCCAGCAGGCAGCGTGCGAGTGGGAGGGTGTCGAAGAAGACCAGCTCGTTCAGCCCCGGCAGCCCCGCGGCCATGCGCTGAATCACCGGCACGTCGAACTTGCGCCCGTTGTGCGCGACGAGCAGGTCCGCGCCGACGAATGCGCGGAACTCGGGCCAGATTTCGGCGAACCCCGGTTGGTCGCACAGGGCGCTGTCGCGGTGACCGTGAATCGCGGCGGCCTTGGCGCTGACCGGCCGCTCCGGACGGACCAGCCGCTCGAACCGCTCGACGATGACCCGCCCACGCACCCGCACCGCCGCGATCTCGACGATCTCGCATCCCGCCAGGTCGAGGTCGGTCGTTTCCAGGTCGAACGCGACGTAGTCCTGGAACGGATCCGCCAGCCCGCGGCAGTGGTGAAGCTGAAGCGCCTTGAAGAGGGCGAGTGGACGCACGCTCCCGGCCCGAAAGAGGAAGTCGCGGCGCGACGGCCGGCTCCCCGGACCGAGCCGCTGCACGTAGTCGCCGAGTGCGCCCTTGAGCATCCGGAGCAGCGCGATCTCGACGCCGCGGTCGGGCTCGACCCAGACGATGTCGCCGCGGGCCACCGTCTCGCCGAGCCGCGTGGCCAGCGCCCATGCGCCGGGAAATTCCTTCGGATCGGACAGCTCGGCGGCGCGCTCCTCCAGAGGATTCCGGTAGGGCCCGATCTGCTGGGACAGCAGCTCGTCCACCAGCGGCGGCAGCGCCTCGTGAGTGCGGCCGAGCGCCTCGAGGTTGCCGATCTGGTAGATGAACCGCCAGGCCTTCTTGGCATCGGCTTCGCCTCGCGCGGCACGGGCGTAGCCCCGGAGGCCCGCGAGCAGCTCCTGGTCGTGGAAGTGCGCCCGCACCTGGTCGAGCAGCGCGCGCGGCAGCAGCAGCTCGGCCAGGGCTTCGACCGCGAGCGGATCGTCCGGCGCCCGGATCACCCGAAGCGCCGCCGCGACGTAGCCCACCACCTCGTCGTCCCGTAACGCCTGCCCCCGGGCCAGCCGGCAGGGGATGCCCGCCTCGACCAGCCGGGTCTCCAGTAACTGGCCGACCCGGTGCGCGCGGTAGAGCAGCGCGTAGTCGCCCCAGTCGAGCCCCCCGGCGGCGCGGTCCCGCAGCAGGTCGTCCAGAAGCCAGCTCGCCTCTTTGTTTTCGTCGTCGAATGCATGCGCGGCCACGCAGTGCTCCGACTCCCGGTCGGCCTCGAGCTGCTTGGCGAAGAGCGGCGGATTCCTGGAAATGAGCCGCCGCGCGGTCTCGAAGATCTGCCGGGAGCAGCGGCGGTTGTGGTCGAGCACGATGGGCGAGCCGATCTCGAAATCCACCCGGAAGCGGTCGAGAATCGCGGCGTCGGCGCCGGCCCAGGAGAAGATCGACTGCTCGTCGTCGCCGACCGCGAAGCAATGGCGGTGTCCCTCGACCAGACCGGTGACCACCTCGTACTGCGCGAGGCTCAGGTCCTGGAACTCGTCCACCAGGACACAGTCCCAGCGGGCCCGGATCGCGGCGCTCGCCTCGGCATGGCACCGAAGCAGCTCGCCCGCGAGCGCGATGAGGTCGTCGTAGTCGAGCAGATTGCGGGCCCGGAGCGCGTCCCGGTAATTGCGGAACAGCTCGAGATCCCCGGCGGTGAGCGGGGCGTGCTGCAGCCGGTGCCGGCCGAACAGAGCGAGAACCGCGTTGATCGATTCGCGCGGCACCTTGAGCCGCCGCAGCACCCGTCTCTGGTAATCCTCGTCAGCCACCCCGAAGCCGCGGCGCAGTCCAACCAAGCCGCCGTGGTCCCTGAGGATCCCCAGGCAGAGCGCGTGCAGGGTGCCGCGGGTGATCTCTTCCGCGGCCGGTCCCAGCACCAGGCGGAGGCGCTCGGCGATTTCGTCGGCCGCCTTGTTGGTGAACGTGACCGCGCAGATCCGACCGGGCTGGATGCCGACCCGCCCGATCAGATGCTGAATCCGGCCGATCAGGCAGAAGGTCTTCCCCGCCCCGGGCCCCGCCACGACCAGCACGGGGCCCGGCGGGGCTTCGATGGCGCGAAGCTGGGCGGGAGAGGGGACGAGGGTCACTGGCACTGCAAAGTTAGCGCTCGGAGGACAGGCCCGCAGCGACCTCGGCGTCCGGGTGCCGCGGCGTGGGGTATCGACTCACTCTTCGCGTCGGCTAACGGGCGATCGGGCCGTAGGGTTTGATCTGGCTGTCGACTCTTGCTCGATCGCCCACCAGCACCAGGGTCATCTCCTCCAGCCGCAAGTGCTTCTGCGCTACCCGGTGCACCTGCTGGGGCGTTACCGAGCGGACCCGGCTAACGAAGCCGGTCAGATAGCCGCGGTCCAGCCCCTGCTGCTCCAGGAACGAGAGCTGAGCCGCGATGCCGGCGCGGGTCGAGTTCCGCAGGACAAACAGCCCCGCGACATAGGACTGGATCTCCTTCAACTCTTCCGTGGGAGGCGGCTCCCGGCGAAGGCGGTCGATCTCCCCCCTGATCTCCTTCAGCGATGGGCCGGTGACCTCGGTAGTGACGTCGGCGACCTGCACCCAATGTGCGTCGTGGGTCCGGGTGGAGACCTCGCTATAGGGCGAGTACGTGTAGCCCTTGTCCTCCCGGATGTTCGTGGTGATCCGGGAGATGAACGATCCGCCGAGGAGCGCGTTGGTCACCAGCAGCGGCACGTAGTCCTGGTCCGACGGCTCGGCCACGGGAATGCCGAGCAGTAGCGTCGATTGGTGAGCGCCGGGCCGGTCGATGAGATGGATCTTGCCAGTGCTGACCGGGGACGCCGGCTTGGGCGTCGAGACGCGGCCTGCCTTCCAGCCGCCGAAGGCCTTCCGGACCGCCGCCTCAGTGGGGCCGCGCTCGAAGCGGCCCACCACGTAAACGTGCGCTCGCCTCGCGCCGTAGTTGGCGGCGTGGAAGGAGCGCACCTGGGCCGGCGTATAGGCGGCGAGCCTCTCCTCGCTCGGGTAGAGTCGGCCATAAGGGTGGTCGGGATACATCAGCCGCTGGAAGAGCTCACGACCCAACGGCTCGGGCTGGCTCCGCTCGATGCTTAGTTGCCGGAGGCGATCCGTCTTCACCCGTGCCACCTGGGTGGCCGGAAAGGTTGGACGGCCGACCACGTCGGCGAGCAGCGCCGCCATGCGGGGAGCGAACTCCGACAGCCCGTCGAGGCCGACCACGGCCAGGTCCTGTTCCACCTCGACGTCGAGCCGCGCGCCCATTCGCCCCGCCTCGCGAGCGATCGCCTCGGCATCCCTCAGCTCTGTGCCTTCCTTCAAGAGATCGCCGACCAGTTCCGCCATCCAAACCTCGTCGGCCGCCTCGTGGATCCTCCCGGCGCGGACGCGGACCTGCATCAACACCTTCGGCACGTTGCCGTAAGGGACGAGGCTGACCGCCAGGCCGTTGGGGAGGCGAAAGCTGTTGGTGGCCGGCAGCGTAAAGCTTTTCGGCGTGCCAGGGGTGGGGCGTCCTTGCGCCTGAAGCGGCGAGACGACCGACGCCACCGCGAGGACGAGACAGACGGCGCGCGGGCTCATGGCTGACTCGCCCTCGCCGGTGCGCCCTTCGGGATGACCAGGAGGACGGTGCGGTTGGTTGGCCGCAGAAATTCGCGGGCCGTCTTCTTCAGCAGCGCGGGCGTCAGCCTGGCGAACTCCCGGTCGATCGTGTTGATGCGGCCGGGGTCACCGTCGAAGAGCGCGAACGAGGCCAGCAGGTTGGCGCGCCCGAACCCGAAGAACTCCCCCATCTCGTCGAAGAGCTGCGACCGGCGCTTGACCAGCGCGCGCTCGAAGGTGGCGGGGTCCACCGGCCGCTCCTGCAGGTCGCGCACGACCGAATCCACCACCGCGACGATGCGCTCGGGCGGCTTGTCGGCGTCGTGGAAGATCGAGGCGAAGAACAGGTTCGGGCCGCTGTACGCGAACATGGACTCGCCCAGATTGATCCCCCCGCTCACTTCGCCCGTGAGCTGGTTCCGCTGCACCAGCGCCTGGTGCAGCCTGCTGTCCTCGCCCTGGATGAGGATCTGGTCGAGCAATCCCATGGCGAAGTACTCGGGCGTGTTGCGCTCGGGCATCTGATAGGCGATAGCGAGGGCCGGACGGGTGGCGAGCGAGTCCTCCTTGGTGAAGCGGCGCTCCCGCTCCTGCTTCGGCTCGGTCACGTCCGGGGTCGTGGGCCGCGGTGTCGAGGGAATCGACTCGAACTGGCGGCGGATGAACGGCAGTACGGCGGCGGGGTCGAAGTCGCCGGTCACCACGAGGACCGCGTTGCTCGGAGCGTAGTAGGTCCGGAAGAACTCCTGCGCTTCCTGCGTGGTGGCCGCGTCCAGGTCGGTAAAGTCGCCGTAAAAATTGTGCGCGTTGGCCCAGTTCGTGAACGCGCGCATCGGCAGGTCGAGCCAGGGAAACCCGCCGTACGGCTGGTTGAGGACGTTTACCTTCACCTCGTTCTTCACCACGTCCTGCTGGTTCTTGAGTGCTGCGTCCGTGAGCGCGGGCCCTCGCATCCGGTCGGCCTCTCCCCACAGGATCGTCTCCAGCATGTGGCTCGGCACGACCTCGAAATAGTTGGTGTAGTCGAACCGGGTCGATCCGTTGCCTATCCCGCCGTTCCCCTCGATGATCCGGTCGAAGTGACCCTTGGGAAGATTGGGCGACCCCTGGAACATCAGGTGCTCGAACAGGTGCGCGAATCCGGTTCGGCCCCTCGGCTCGAGCCGAAACCCCACGTTGTAGTAGGCCGCGACCACCACGGTCGGGCTGGTGTGGTCGGGTGAGAGCACCACGCGGAGCCCGTTGGCCAGGGTGTGGTAGTCGACCGGAACGTGAAAGTTGGATCGGGGGCCGGCGGGCTGCTTGGACTGCTGGGCGAGCGCTGACGGGGTGACCAAGGAGGCTGATAGGATGGCGGCACAGGCGAGCTGGAACTGGACCATGAATGCCCCGAAGGGTTCGGAAACGAATGCGTGGTGCGGGCAGGCGTGACGATAAGGTCCGGCCCGGACTCCTGGATGTCAAGGAGCTGTCGACGGTCTTGGCACGGAGGCAGGAGAGCGTGACCCCTATCACCCACGGCAGTCCGGCGCATTCTAATACTTCAGGGCGAGGCGACAACCCACTGACCAAGGAGGTCCTCATGCGAAAGGTCGCCATAGCGGCGGCACTCTTGCTGGCCGCCAGTGCCGGATGCGGAGACCGAGAACCAGAAGTGGGCAGCGCGGCAGACACCGCGGGCTCGCCAGCCACACCGCCCCTTCAGGAGACCGGCGGGACGACCGACGGCCCGCGGGCGTTCACTTATGATCAGCGCCAGGATTTCACCCGGTCGGTTGGGGATCAGCTCGCCGGCCTCGACCGCCAGATCGATGAGCTGGCGAGCCAGGCAAAATCCACCGGCGGCAGCGTGAGCGACCGCGCCCTCGCCAACATACGGGCATCCCGGCAGTCGGTCGACCGAAGCCTGGACCGGGTGGACAACGCCACCGCGGAGAACTGGGAAGAGATCCAGCGAGGAGTGGGTGAGGCGGTCGAGGATCTCACCGAGGCGGTGGAGCGGGCGTACCCCAAGTAGCGGGCAGGCCTCGCTCGTACCGGGCGAGCACCGGGCCTGCGCTCATGCCGTGGATCAGGATGCTGAGCGCCACGACCGAGATCGTGAGCCCGGCCAGATCGTCTCCGGCGGCGCCGGAGACGCCGTGACTCAGCGCGTAGCTCAGGTAGTACAGGCTGCCGATGCCCCGAATGCCGAACCAGCCCATGAGCCAGCGCTGGGCGCGGGTGGTCGGCGTCCCGGCCAGCAGGACCCGGGTGGCCAGCGGCCGGATGACGAAGAACAGGGCCAGCGCCAGCGGCACCGCCCGCGGGTCCCAGTACGGGGCGAGGCAGACGCCCACCAGCACCACCAGCAGCACCTCGAGCAGGCGCTCCGCCGTATCGCCGAACGAGATCGCCTCCGCGACCAGGACCCCGGCCGCCACCGCCGGCTCCTTCAGCTCCTCCGCCTCGACGCTCGCGCCGACCAGCTCCTCGGCCGGCGGGTGTGCCACGGGGTCCGCCTCTGACCCGTGCTCGCCGGGCGGGGAAATCGCCTGGTTCGGGTGCGGTGTCTCCTGAGTCACGTGCAGCTCGGCGTGGCGGAGCCCCACGCCCGCGGCGAACGTCGCCAGGAAACCCCACGCTCCAATGGCTTCGGCGCCGGCATAGGACAGCGCGACCAGTGCCAGGGCGAGAAAGTCGCTGGGCGCGCCCGTGTCTCGCTGGCGACTCCTGAGCCTGATCGCGAATCGCCCGACGCCCCGCCCGAGCGCGAATCCGAACAGAAGCCCCACGGGCACCGCCCACAGCACCCGGTGCAGCGCCCACCCGGCCATCCACCCGCCGGGCCCGCCCTCCTCCGCCCATACCAGCGCGAGGACGACAAAGGGAAAGGCGCTCCCGTCGTTCAACCCGGCTTCTCCCGAGAGCCCGTAGCGCATGCGATCGTGATCGGCCGCCCTGTTCACCTTGACGGTATTGGCCAGTACGGGGTCCGTAGGCGCGAGTACCGCGCCCACCAGCAGAGCAGTCGCCGTGTCCAGGCCGAGCAGCAGCCGGCAGAAGAGCGCCACCCCAATGATGCTCGCGACCATGACCGGGCCGGCCAGGCGATAGGCGGCGATCCAGGCCGGGTCTCGCAAGGGCAGACGCAGCTTCAGCCCGCCCACGAACAGCGCGAGGACCACCGCGGCTTCGGTCACCCGCTCGAACCACTGCCCCGACTCGCCCAGGCCGATCCGCAGCCAGCCCAAGCCCAGGGGCCCGATGGCGGCGCCCAGGGCGAGGTAGATGGCCGACGTGGAGAGAGGCAGGTTCCGCAGATACGCGGAGGACAGCGCCATCAGCAGCAGCACCGTGCCGGCGAGGGTCATCCAGCCGAGAAAGCTCATGGCGCCCCGATGGAGGAGATGAGAACTTGGAACAACGCAAAACATACGGCCGTCCATCGCCGGCCTGGGAGTAGTCGGCCGCTGACCAAGGAGACAAGCGAATGACTGACCAGCGGGAGCCACCCGCCGCTTCCGGGCCAACCGAGCGACTGGTGGTGCTGTCCCAACTGGAAGGCTGGATCGAACGGCCGATGCAGGTGCTCGGATTCGCCTGGCTCGGGCTCCTGGTCGTCGAGCTGACATATGGGCTCTCGCCGCTGCTGGAGGTGCTGAGCACCGCCATCTGGGTGGTTTTTATCCTCGACTTTCTGATTCGCCTGGTCCTTGCGCCGGCGAAGGGGAAGTACCTGAGATCGAATTGGCTGGTCGCCGTCTCCCTCCTGTTTCCCGCGCTCCGCGTGCTGCGGGTGGCCCGGGCCATCCGGCCGCTTGGTGCGGCGAGAGCCATCCGTGGGGTCCGCCTCGTGCGGGTCGTCAGCACGGTCAACCGGGGGATGCGCGCGCTGGGACGCAGCATGGGAAGGCGGGGCCTGGGCTACATCGTAGCGCTCACCCTGCTCGTCACGGCGGCGGGCGCGGCCGGGATGCTCGCGTTCGAGCGCGAGGTGCCGGGGGGTTCGATCAGCGACTACCCGACGGCCCTCTGGTGGACGGCGATGATCATGACGACGTTGGGCTCGGAGTACTGGCCCAGGACCGCGGAGGGACGGCTTCTCTGCATCCTGCTCGCGCTGTACGCGTTCGCCGCGTTCGGCTATCTGACGGCCTCGCTGGCCACGTATTTCATCGGCCGGGACGCCGAGGCAAGCGACGGCGAGCTCGCCGGCGCGGCGTCGATCGAGGCACTGCGGCTCGAAATCGAGAGCCTCCGAGCCGAATTGCGCGGCCGCTAGTCCGGGAGCCCCGCGATCTCCATCACCGGCCGGATCTCGACGGTCCCCAGGCGGGCGGCCGGAATC
>JACCSE010000379.1 GCA_013813145.1 Gemmatimonadales bacterium | reverse complement strand
CGCAAGCGTAAATTCGCTCCCCCGCTGGACTTTCGGGTTGGCCCCCCGCACGGCCCCTTCCTTGCCTTGAGTGCTGGCGGCCGGCGTACTCCCGCCCGGTCGTACCCTGGTTTGTGGAGTTCGCCGTGCACCTTCCTCGCGCTGCCGTTCTTCTTGGCCTCCTGCTCGGCGTGGCCGCCGTGCCGGTCGCCGCGCAAGACGATCCGTGGAAGTCGTTCTCCGAGGTCACCAAGGGCAGCCAGGTCGGGAGTGGTCTCTTTACCGTCTATTACCAGCGGGATCGCGTCCTCCTGGCACTCACGCCAGCGCAGCTCGACCGCGATTACCTCCTCGTCACCCAGCTCTCTCAGGGAATCGGTGAGCTCGGCCTCGACGGCGGCAGCACGGTCCGCTCCGACCTGGTCCGCTTCCATCGCGAGACCGACCGGGTCGAGCTCTGGGTGGTCAACCCCCGCTTTGCCGCGCCCGAGGGTTCCCCGATGGCGCGCACCGTGGCCTACTCCTTCGGCCACTCCGTCGCCCATTCCTTTCCGATCGCCACGGTGCGCGAAGGCACGGCGGAAGAGATCCTCATCGACCTCTCGTCTTTCCTGCTCACCGATTGGGCGGACGTTGGCTCGGTCTTCCAGGCCGCCGCGGCCAATCGGAAGCTGAGCATCAACGTCTCGCTGGACGACAAGCGCTCCAGTCTCCAACAACTCTTCGTCTATCCGACCAATCTCGAGGCCGACGTGCGGTTGACCTTCCAGAGCCCCCGGAATCTGGGCCTGGAGACGGTGCCGGATTACCGCTGGATCCCGGTCGGCGTCCACTATTCGCTGCTCGAGCTGCCGGCCACTCCGATGCGGCCGCGCTTCGCGGACGACCGGGTGGGCTACTTCATCTCGGCGATCAAAGATTTCTCTCGCGACACCGCGGAAAGCTTCTTCGTCCGCTACGTGAATCGCTGGCGGCTGGAGAAGAAGGACCCCGCCGCCCTGGTCAGCGAGCCGGTCCGCCCGATCACCTATTACATCGACCGCACGGTGCCGCTCGAGTGGCGGCCCTACGTCCGGGCCGGGATCCTGGAGTGGAACCGGGCGTTTCAGGAGGCCGGGTTCCGCGGCGCGATCGAGGTGCTCGACGCACCCGAGGACAGCCTCTGGAACGCCGCCGACGCCCGCTATTCCACCGTGCGATGGACCGCGACCAACCGGTCGGTGTACGCCATCGGACCGAGCAACGTAGATCCCCGCACCGGTGAGATCCTCAACGCCGACATTCTGATCTCGGCCGCGTGGATCCAGACTTGGCGCGGCGAATCGAACGACTACGTGTCGCCGATCGCGTCGGTCGAGTCGATCCTCAGCGAGGGAGCGGCGGGCCTCTTGTGCCGCTACGGCGACGGGCTGACCCGCCAGGGGACTCTGGCCCGGGCGCTGCTCGCCGCGAGCGGGATCGTCGCCGCCGGAGAGGGCCTTCCCAAGGAGTACATCGGCCAGGCCCTCAAGGCATTGGTGATGCACGAAGTAGGACACACCCTCGGCCTGCGGCACAACTTCCGCGGCTCGGCCGGCATCAGCGCGGAGCAGCTTGCGGATCGGGACCACACCGCCGAGCACGGGGTCGGGGTCTCGGTGATGGACTACAGCCCTCCGGCGCTCGCGCTCGACCGTCGCCGCCAGGGAGACTATTACGCCCCGACCATCGGCAGTTACGACCGCTGGGCGGTGACCTACGGCTATGCCGACGTGAGCGCCTCGGCGCTGAGCTCGGCGACCCTGACGCGCAGCAAAGGCGGCGCGCCCGCCGAGAGCGGCTGGATTCCCGAGGTGGAGCTGAACGGGCTTCACGCCATCGCCGCCGCGGCGGCGGATCCGGCTCACCTCTACGCCAGCGACGAGGACGCCGGGTTCGGCGCCCACGGCCTGGACCCCAGCGTCTCCCGCTACGATCAGACCGACGATCCCCTCGAGTGGGCGAGAAACCGCGTGGAGCTGATCGACGGCCTGTTCGACTCACTGGAGACCCGGGTCGTCGCTCCGGGTCAGGGGTATGGGCGGCTCCGGTCGGCGTTCACCGACCTCCTCACCGACCGGTGGTATGCCCTGCTGGTCACGACCAAGTACCTGGGCGGCGCGGTGACGGCCCGCGATCACGTGGGCGATCCTCAGGCACGGCCGCCGCTGGAGACGGTGCCGGTCGAGCAGCAGCGCGCCGCGCTCGCGTTCATCGCCTCGGCGGGCTTCGGTGAGCCGGCGTACCGGTTCCGTCCCGAGCTGCTGAGCCGGCTCGGTCCCAACCGCTGGATGCATTGGGGGGCGTCGCCCGCCGCGGCGGGGCGGGCGGATTTTCCGCTCCACGACTGGGCGCTGGTTCAGCAGGGCTCCCTGCTCAACCAACTGCTCGACCCGGCGGTGCTGGCGCGGGTTCGGGACGCGGAGCTGCGCGCCACGCCGGAACAGCCGACCGTGGGAATCCCGGAGCTCTTCACCACCCTGACCAATGCGATCTGGGCCGAGGCGACTCCCAAGTCGGCCCGGAACATCGGCTCGGTTCGCCGCGACCTCCAGCGGCTGCAGCTCAACACGCTGGTCCAGATGGTGGTGAGCCCGGCCCCGGGGACCCCCGAGGACGCGCGCACGATCGCGCGGGTGACGCTCGGAGAGCTGAGCGTCCGGCTCGACCGAGCGCTCCAGGGCCAGCGCAACGGCCTCGACCCCTACACCCGCGCTCACTTGATCGATTCCCGCGAGCGGATCGAGCAGGCGCTCGACGCCCGCATGCTTCAGAACGCCGCCACGGCAAGGTAGACTATGCTTCCGACACTCGCCGCCGATCCGTCGCCCCTGGTACAGACCGCGATCTACATGGCCGGGATACTGACCGGCTACGTGCTCCTCACCCAGCCCGAGGAGTGGGCGCGGGCCTGGGACACGATGCGGAGCGTGTGGTCGCGGCCCCGTAACGACTGATCAGAAAACTGTCACCCTGAGCGAAGCGAAGGGGACATGAGCTGGGTTATGCCCCCTTCGCTTCGCTCAGGGTGACAATGCACGGTCTCAGGTGACAATGCACGGTCTCAGCGTGACAATGCACGGTCTCAGGTGACAATGCACGGTCTCAGGGTGACAATGCACGGTCTCAGGGTGACAATGCACGGCTAAGGCACATTAAGATTCCGGGCATGCCGGGATCCCCATCTTCCACCCCACCTCCGCTCCAGGTCCGCTCGCTTCGCAAGGCCTACGGCGACGTCGTCGCCGTGGACGGTCTGGACCTCGAAGTCGGCGCCGGCGAGTGCTTCGGCCTCCTGGGCCCCAACGGCGCCGGCAAGACCACTACCGTCGAAATCTGCGAAGGTCTCACCGAGCCCGATGCCGGGGAAGTCATCGTGCTGGGGCGCCGCTGGGGCCGCGATGACCGGGAGCTCCGGGAGCTGCTCGGCATCTCGCTCCAGGAGACCCAGTTCGCCGAGAAGCTGACAGTCGAGGAGACGGTGCGCCTCTTCCGCAGCTTTTACCGGCGGGGCCCGGAATATCGCGAGGTGATCGCGATGGTGCAGCTCCAGGAGAAGGCGAACGCGCGCGTTGGCCAGCTCTCCGGCGGCCAGCGGCAGCGCATGGCATTGGCTTGCGCGCTGGTCGGCGATCCGCGGCTCCTCTTTCTCGACGAACCGACGACCGGCCTCGACCCCCAATCGCGCCGGCAGCTCTGGGAGCTGATCGGACGGTTCAAGTCCGAGGGCCGGTCCATTCTGCTCACCACCCACTACATGGACGAGGCCGAGCGGCTGTGCGATCGGGTGGCGATCGTGGACCACGGCCGGATCATCGCGCAGGGCTCGCCGCTGGAGCTGATCGGCTCGCTCCGGGCGGAGCACGTGCTCGAGTTCGCCCTCGCCGATGGGAAAGCCCTCGACGACGGTGCCGTGGGCGCGCTGGACGGAGTCTGCGCCACCTCGCGGCGGAACGGGACCTACCGCCTCCAGGTGGCCGAGCTGCACCGCACGGTGCCGCTGCTCCTGGGCGAGCTCCGGCGGCAGGGCGTGCAGCTTTCCGAGCTGCGCACCCACTCCGCGACGCTGGAGGACGTGTTCGTCACCCTCACCGGAAGGCAGCTCCGTGACGAGTAGTCGCCGACGCTGGACCGAACACTCGCTGGTCCAGCTCACCCTGGTACGTTTCCGCGAGTTTCTTCGGGAGCCGGAGGCGGTGTTCTGGGTCTTCGTGTTTCCCGTCCTGCTCACTGCCGGGCTTGGCATCGCTTTCCGAAACCAGGCGCCGGAGCAGACCCCCGTCGCGGTCGTGGGGGGCACGCCGGCCACCGACAGCGCGCGCGGGGCGCTGGAGACGGAAGAAGGACTGGCGGTTCGCGCGCTGACCGATGCCGCCGCGGCCGAAGCGCTCCGGACCGGCCAGGTGGCCCTGGTGGTTGCGCCGGGAGCCGGCGGCACGCTGGAGTATCGCTACGACGCCGACCGGCCGGAGGCTCGTACCGCACGGATGCAGGTGGACGCGGCGGTGCAGCGCGGAGCCGGCCGGAGCGATCCGGTGCTCGTCTCGGAGCGACTGGTGAGCGAGCCGGGCTCGCGCTACGTGGACTTCGTGGTTCCGGGGCTCCTCGGGATGAACCTGATGGGCAGCGGGATCTGGGGACTCGGGTTCGCTATCGTGGACAGCCGGCGGAAGAAGCTGCTCAAGCGACTCATCGCCACCCCGATGTCGCGCATCCAGTACCTCGCCTCGTTCGTGCTGTCGCGACTCACGATGCTCATCGTCGAGGTCGGCGTGCTGCTGGGCTTCTCGGTGCTGGTGTTCGGCGTCCCGCTCCGCGGGTCGCTGGCCACGCTGGCGGCGATCTGCCTCCTCTCCGCGCTGGCCTTCAGCGCCCTCGGGCTTCTGATCGCCTCTCGGGCGAAGACGGTCGAGGGCGTGTCGGGGCTGATGAACCTGGTGATGCTGCCGATGTGGATCTTCTCGGGCGTCTTCTTCTCCGCCTCGCGCTTTCCCGAGGCGCTGCAGCCGTTTATTCAGGGGCTGCCGCTGACGGCGGTCAACGACGCCCTCCGGGCCACGATGCTGGAAGGCGCCGGCTGGGCCCGCCTGGCGCCCGAGCTGGCGGTGATCGCCGGGTGGCTGGTGGTAAGCTTTTTCCTGGCGCTGCGGATGTTCCGCTGGCGGTAGTAGGCGCGAGGCCTGCATCAAACCCCGCGCCTCTTTCCCCACCTTAGCGGGTTCGAGAACGTCGCGTTTCCGCTGCGCATCCGGGGATACCGGGAATCGGAGGTGCGCGCCACGGTCGCCGAACTGCTCGAGAGCGTCCGGCTGGACGGCCTGGCCGGCCGGCGACCGCACACCCTGAGCGGCGGCCAGAAACACCGCGCCGCCCTGGCGCGCGCGATGGCGGCGCGCCCCGCGGTCCCGCTCCTGGATGAGCCGCTTACGGCACTCGATCCCTCGCTCCGCGATGAGGTGCGCACCACCCTGCTATCGCTCCAGGCCCACTACCGGCCCGCGCTGGTGATCGTCACTCATGACCTGGAGGACGCCGCCGTGCTCGGCGACCGGATCGGTATCCTGCTCGACGGCACGATCGCCCAGCTCGATCCGCCCGAGCGGCTCTTTCGGCGGCCTGCTTCGCTCGCGGTCGCGCGGTTCCTCGGCATCCCGAATATCGTGACCGGCTCCATCGAGGCGGGGCAGTTCCGCTCGGCGCTGGGGCCGGTCCCGCTCGAGGACGATTTGCCTGCCGGTCCGGCGGCCGCTGCTTTCGGCTCCGACGCGCTGCGCGCCGATCCGTGCGGCTCGCTGCGAGGAGTCGTACGGGGTCTGCACCACCGGCCCCGCGGCGCAACCCTTCGGGTGGAGGTGGCAGGTTTGGAGCTGGAGGCAGCGGCGCCGGTGGGTCGCGTGCCGCGTCCCGGTGAGGAGCTGTCACTGGGGCTGGAAACCGCCCGGGTCACCGTCCTTCCCCGACCCGTCGATGTTGATCACTGGCTCCGGCTGCTCAAGGACCAGCTCTTCCAGCCGATCGCGCCGGTGATCGGGCGGTGGGTCCACCCGAACCTGATCTCCCTGCTCGCGCTGCTGGCGGGCCTGGCTGCCGCGCTGCTCGCGGCGCAGGGAAGGACGGTGGGGTCATTCGTGGCCTGGACCGCCTGCCGCACGCTGGATGGACTCGACGGCAGCGTCGCCCGCGCCGTCGGAAGGCAAAGCGATTTCGGCGGCTACCTCG
>JACCSE010000290.1 GCA_013813145.1 Gemmatimonadales bacterium | reverse complement strand
AAGCGCGTCATCCCGAGCCAAGCGAGGGATCGGCCTGGGCATGCGTATGACGCTCGGCCCCGCGGCCCCGCTACTTTCCGCATGCTCTCCGACCCCATCGCCGCCCTGGCCACGCCGCCGGGTCGCTCCGCGCTGGCCGTGGTTCGGGTGAGCGGGCGTGGGGCACTCGCGGTGGCCGGCCGGGTGATCGAGGGGTTCACCGTGGACCAGCCGCGACTCGCCACCCTCGCCACCTTTCGCGACACCGCGGGGGAGGCGATCGACCGCGGGCTCTACACCGTCTACCCCGAGCCCGCGAGCTACACCGGGGAGGACATGGTGGAGCTCTCGTGTCACGGCGGGTTGCTCGCGCCCTCCCGATTGCTCGCGGCGCTGTACGCGGCCGGCGCCCGGCCCGCCGCGCCTGGCGAGTTCACCCGCCGGGCGGTGCTGAACGGAAAGCTGGACCTGGTGCAGGCCGAAGCGGTGGGCGATCTGATCGACGCGACCGCCCCGGAGCAGGCCCGCGCCGCCTTACGGCAGCTCGAGGGCGCGCTTTCCCGGCGGCTCGCCGCGCTGCGCGAATCGCTGCTCGAGGTCCAGGCGCTACTCGGCTATGAGATAGACTTTCCCGGGGAGGATGACGGGCCGGTGCCGCAGGAGCGGATCTCCGCCGCCCTGCGGGATGCGAGCGACCGGATCGGCCGGCTCATCTCCACCGCTCCGTCGGTGGAGCGGCTTCGGGAGGGAGCGCTGCTGGTGCTGGCGGGCCGGCCCAACGCGGGCAAGTCCTCGCTCTTCAACGCGCTGCTCGGGGCTGACCGGGCGCTGGTCACCGAGGTGCCCGGCACCACCCGCGACACCATCGAAGCAGGCACCGATTTCCTCGGCTGGCCGGTGCGACTCGCCGACACCGCCGGGCTCTGGGATTCCCCCGACCGGATCGATCGGCTCGGGATCGAAGTGAGCCGCCGGTATCTGGCCGCGGC
This sequence comes from Gemmatimonadales bacterium, assembly GCA_013813145.1. GTDB lineage: Bacteria > Gemmatimonadota > Gemmatimonadetes > Gemmatimonadales > GWC2-71-9 > CAVVWJ01. The sequence continues at coordinate 1,741 of JACCSE010000290.1, read as the reverse complement.
CGACCTGGTGCTCCTCTGCGCGCCGGCCGGCGATCCGCTCGGCCCCGACGACTCGACCATCGCCGCGGACCGACGCACCCTCGTCGTCCGGACCAAAGCCGACCTGCTGCCGCCCGGCAACGGATCCGCCCTGACCGTTTCCGTAGTGACCGGCGAAGGCCTGGCCGAGCTACGGCGCACCGCCGCCGAGCGGGTCTTCGGTGACCGCATCGCCCTCGGCGACCTCGAGCCCGCCCTCACCCGCGAGCGGCACCGCATCGCCCTGCTCCACGCCCAGGCCGCCTAGGCCGAGGCCGTCCCCCACCTCACCCCCGCCGGCGACCCCGTCCTCGCCTCCCACCACGTCCGAGAAGCGACCCAGGCGCTGGAGGAACTGCTGGGGACTATCGATGTGGAGGAGGTGTTGGGGCGGGTGTTTGCGAGTTTTTGCGTGGGGAAGTAGTGGAGGCTATCAGCTATCGGTCCTGCAACACTGAGCCTCTGCTTGCGCGGACCGATAGCTGATAGCCGATAGCCGATAGCCTTCTCTACGCCGTCTGTATCCCCCTCGCCACATCCTCCGCCGCCTGGAAATCCGCCGCCGGGGCGCGGAGTGCCGCCGCGATGCCGCGCTCGGCGACCAGCGCCTCCGTCATCCGGTAACCGAGGTAGTAGCCGGAGCGCTCGGGGAGGACCCGGCCGCCGACCAGGCGAGCGGAGGGGCTCATGCCGCCGGAGAGATAGCGCAGCCGGAGCCCGAGGCCGCTGCGCTCCAGCTCGGGCTCGACGATCCGGCGAAGGAACGCCTCCATCTCGCGAAGCCGGTTGTACTGGCGGCGGGGATAGCCGAAGTAGTCCGCCGCGTCGAATCCGGGCGCGATCGCCTGCGCGGCGTGGACCGCCAGCCCTTCGTTGACCAGCAGCTCGCGCAGGGTGGCGCGGCTTCCGGTGGACCAGTAGTCGTAATGGCCGCCGAGCTCGGCGACCAGCCGCCGCATGTCGCTCGCGCTCCCGGGCGAGGTGTAACGCACCGTATGCGCCAGCTCGTGCCCGATCCAGAGCGGGATCAGATCGGGGGCCAGCCCCATCCCGTAGGTCTCCGGGTTCACCCGTCCGGTGAAATGCTCCAGGCAGATGAAGGCGACCCCTCGCCCGCCCACCACCAGCTCCCCCGCATTGGCGCCGCCGAGACCCACCATCAGATAGGTGTCGGTCGGCCGGTCGATCTGGAGCAGTTCTTCCGCCCGGGCGATCGCCTCTTCGGCGATCCGCACCAGGTCCACGCTGGCGGAGAGGGTCTGAAGGTCACCCCGGTCCGCGCCCAGCGCCGACGCCACGATCTCACCGGCATGCGGGCTGTCGGGGTCGAGCACGTAGTTGCGCCAGTAAGCGTCGAGGATGGGACGGTGCGCTTCGCGATACTGTCGATATGCCGCTTCATGGTCGGCGGCATCGAGCACCGCGAGGAAATCCGGAAGGAGATTGATCAGCACGCGGCACAATACGATGGGGAGATGAGCAAATCAAGCGATGGGCAGCGGGGCAGTGGGGCGAGAAGATACTTCATCCCGAGGGAGCGCAAGCGACCGAGGGACCTACTCCGCGGGGGTTCGATGCCCGCCTAGCAGGTCCCTCGCCGCGCTCGCGATGAAGTACAGGTGCTCCGCCGGTGTGCCGTTCTGCCCCGCTGCTCCCCTGCCCCGCTATCAATGCTCTTGCTTCTTCTGCCGCGAAACCTCGTCCAGGAACCGCCGCTCTGCCG
>JACCSE010000268.1 GCA_013813145.1 Gemmatimonadales bacterium | reverse complement strand
TCGTGGTGCCGCTCTGGTCTTGGCTCCCGGTCGGCCAGCTCCAGGTGAACTTCGCCTTCCAGGTGGACCAGCTCTCCGCGGTCATGCTGCTCATCGTGACCGGCGTCGGGAGCCTGATCCATATTTTCAGCGTCGGCTACATGCGGGGGGGCCCGGGCTACGCGCGCTACTTCGCGTACCTCAACCTCTTCATCGTCTTCATGCTGGTGCTGGTGCTGGGCTCGAGCTTCCCGGTCATGTTCATCGGGTGGGAGGGGGTGGGGCTCTGCTCCTATCTCCTCATCGGCTTCTGGTTCAGCGAGAAGGCCAACGCCGACGCCGGCAAGAAGGCATTCATCATGAACCGGATCGGCGACTTCGGGTTCCTGGTCGCCATGTTCTTCATCTGGCGGGAGTTCGGGAGCCTGGACTTCACCCAGGTGACCGCACTGGCCCCGCGGACGCTCGAGGCCGGCGGCGCGATCGTCACCGCCATCACGCTGTTTCTCTTCCTCGGCTGCGCCGGCAAGTCGGCCCAGATTCCGCTCTACACCTGGCTGCCCGACGCCATGGCCGGCCCCACGCCGGTGTCGGCGCTGATCCACGCGGCGACCATGGTCACGGCCGGCGTCTATCTCGTGGCCCGCACCAACGTGCTGTTCGCCATGGCCCCGACGTCCAGCGCGATCGTCGCGGGAATCGGCGCGCTGACCGCGCTCTTCGCCGCGACGATCGGCCTCAAGCAGTACGACATCAAAAAGGTGCTGGCCTACTCCACGGTTTCCCAGCTCGGCTACATGTTCCTGGGGGTGGGCACGGGGGCGTACGTCTCGGGGGTGTTCCACCTCGCCACCCACGCCTTCTTCAAGGCGCTCCTGTTCCTCGGCGCCGGCAGCGTGATCCACGCCATGCATCAGGCGTATCACGCCACCCATTCCCATGAAGACGCCCAGGACATGCGGAACATGGGTGGGCTCCGCCGCTACATGCCGCTCACCTTCGCGCTGATGCTGGCCGCGACGCTGGCGATCAGCGGGATCCCGCCGTTCTCCGGCTTCTTCTCCAAGGACGAGATCCTCGCCGCCGCCTTCGCCCGGGGCGGCGATACCCCGGTCTACTACCTGTTCTACGCGATGGGCCTGGTAGCCGCGCTGCTCACCGCTTTCTACATGGCTCGCCTGATCGCCATGACGTTCCTGGGCGAGAACCGCACCGGGGCGGCGGAGCGGGCCCAGCTCCACGAGGCGCCCTGGATCATGACCGGCCCGCTGGTGGTCCTCGGCGTGCTGAGCGTGGTTGGCGGTGTGCTGAATCTCCCGGCGTTCGCCGGGGGCAGCCACCTGCTGGAACATTGGCTGGAACCGGTCACCGCCCCCGCCGCGGCCTTCGTGCAGGTCGAGCTGCCGCACGGCGCCACCGAGCTCTTCCTGGTCGGCGCCGCGGTGCTGGTCGGCGCGCTGGGCCTCTACGCCGGGGTCCGGGCCACGCTCGGCCGGCGCCTCGTCCCCGCGCGCGAGGCTCCGGCCGACCGCGGCCTGGGTCTGGTGCTCAACCGGAAGTACTACGTGGATGAGATCTACGATGCCGTCATCGTGCGGCCGGCGGTGTGGCTCTCCCGGGTAGTCCTCTGGCGCGGCGTGGATCAGGGCGTGGTGGATGGGGTCGCCGTCAATGGCACGGCGAAGCTCTCCCAGGGACTCGGCTGGATCGGCAGCCGGCTTCAGACCGGCCAGGTGGGCGTGTACGTGGTGCTCTTCCTCGTAGGCGCGCTCTGGGTGTTGCGCGCCATGATCCGGTGATCCGCCGATGACCGAGTTCCTCGACTCGATCGCCTACGGGCAGTGGATCCTCCACGCCCTGATCCTGCTGCCGCTGCTCGGCGTGGTGCCGGTGCTGCTTGGCGCCGAGAGCGCGGCCAAGCGCACGGCGCTGGCGGTCACCATCCTCGAGTTCGTCATCTCGGCGGGGCTCTGGTGGGAGCTGGACCCGTCCCGGGGTGCCTTCCAGCTCCTGTCCAACACGCCCTGGATCGCCAACTGGGGGATCAGCTACCGGGTGGGGATCGACGGAATCTCGCTCTTCATGGTGCTGCTGACCACGGCGCTCATGCCGCTCAGCGTGCTGGGAAGCTGGAACTACATCACCCGGCAGGAGCGTGGGTTCTACGCGCTCATGCTGACGCTCCTCACCGGACTCGTCGGCGTGTTCCTCGCGCTCGATCTCTTCGTCTTCTACATCTTCTTCGAGATCATGCTGATCCCGATGTACTTCATCATCGGGATCTGGGGCGGCGCCAACCGGCTGTACGCCGCCATCAAGTTCTTCATCTACACTATGGCCGGCTCGCTGCTGATGCTGGTGGCGATCGTGGTCATGGTCTGGCAGATCCAATCGGTCACCGGCTACCTATCGTTCTCCTACGACCATCTGCTGCAGAACGCCGGAGCGCTCGGCGACTCGGCGCCCTGGCTCTTCGCCGCCTTCGCCATCGCGTTCGCGATCAAGGTGCCGATCTTCCCGTTCCACACCTGGCTTCCCGACGCGCACGTCGAAGCGCCGACCGCCGGGAGCGTACTGCTCGCCGGCGTGATGCTCAAGATCGGCACCTACGGCTTCCTCCGGTTCGCGATCCCGTTCTTCCCCCAGGTGGCGCTGAGCCCCGAGGTGAGCCGGCTCATGGTGATCCTGGCCGTGATCGGGATCATCTATGGAGCGTTGGTTGCCATGGTGCAGCCGGACATCAAGAAGCTGGTGGCGTACTCCTCGGTGAGCCATCTGGGCTTCGTGATGCTGGGCATCTGGGGCGGCACGCTCCAGAGCGTGCAGGGCTCGCTCGTGGTCATGATCAGCCACGGCATTTCCACCGGCGCGCTGTTCCTGCTGATCGGGATGCTGTACGAGCGGCGGCACACCCGCCTGATCGAGGACTACGGCGGGATCGCGCGGGTGGTGCCGGTGTTCAGCCTGGTGCTGACGGTGGTGGCACTCAGTTCCATCGGCCTCCCCGGGCTCAACGGGTTCGTGGGCGAGTTCCTGGTCCTGCTCGGCAGCTTCGCCGCTTTTCCCTGGGCCACCGGCATCGCGACGACCGGCGTGATCTTCGCCGCCGCCTACCTTCTCTGGGCGCTCCAGCGGATGATCTTCAACCGGCTCGACAACCCGGAGAACGAGCGGCTCGCCGACCTGACCCACCGCGAGCTCGCGATCATGCTCCCGCTGCTGGTGGGCATCGTCTGGCTGGGGCTCTACCCGGCGCCGGTGCTCCGCCGGATGGAAGCCGCGACCGAGCGGTATCTGGAGGTGGTCCGCCCCCACCTTCCGACGCCGGTGAACCGCGTACGCCTGGGCGCGTCGCCGGAGGTTGGCCCGTGATCCGCCTCGATCTCTCGACCCCACTCGGGATCACGATCGCCTTGCTCCCGGAGATTCTGCTGTCCTTCTGGGCGCTGATCGTCCTGCTGGTCGTGAGCTGGCGTCACGAGACGGCGGAGGACAGCCGGCTGGCCGGCTGGCTGAGCCTGGCCGGGGTCCTGCTGAGCGGGGCAGGGCTCGCCGCACTCTGGATCAACGACGCGTCGCCCGAGGGGTTGGCACAGATGGTAGCGCTCGACGGCTTCCGCTACGGCGCCTCGGCCGTCGTGCTGCTGTCCGCCGCGGTCACTATCCTGCTTTCGCTCGGCTATCTCGAGCGGGAGCGATTGCTGGCGCCGGAGTACTATCCGCTGGTGCTCCTGGCGGCGGCGGGGATGCTGTTCCTCGCGAGCGCCGAAGACCTGATCGTGCTCTTCCTCGGGCTCGAGGTCATGTCGGTGGCGGTCTACGTGCTCGCGGGCTACGATCGGCGCAACGTTTTCTCCTCCGAGGCGGCCCTCAAGTACTTCCTCATCGGCGCCTTCGCGTCCGGCTTCCTGCTGTACGGGATCGCGCTGGTCTACGGAACGACCGGGACCACCAACCTGTCGCTGATCGGCGCCCAGCTCGCCGGCAGGCCGCTGCCGCTGATGGCGGCACTCGGGCTGGGCCTGCTGCTGATCGGGTTCGGGTTCAAGGTGGCGGCCGTGCCGTTCCACATGTGGTCGCCCGACGTGTACGACGGCGCGCCCACGCCGGTGACGGCGTTCATGGCCACCGGAGTGAAGGCGGCGGCCTTCGCCGCACTGGTGCGGACCCTGCTGGAAGCCTTCCCCGGCGCGAGTGACCTGTGGCAGCCGGTCATCGCGGCGCTGGCGATCGCCTCGATGGTCGTGGGCAACCTGGTGGCCCTCGCCCAGCGCTCACTCAAGCGGATGCTGGCGTACAGCTCGATCGGGCACGCGGGCTATCTGCTGGTCGCCGTGTGGCCCGGAAGCCATCCGGGCGCGGGCGCCGTGCTGCTGTATCTGCTGGCCTACGGACTCACCACGCTGGCCACGTTCGGATTTCTGGCGTGGCTCGGCCGCGGCGGGGAGCGGGAGGTCACCCTGGACGACCTGTCCGGCCTCGCCGGCAGCCGTCCACTGGTCGCCTTCGGGCTCACCGTCTGTATGCTGTCGCTCCTGGGTTTTCCCGGCACCTTCGGTTTCATCGGGAAGTGGTACATCCTGTCGGCCGTGGTGGCGGAGGGGCAGATGATCCTCCCGGTAGTGCTGGTGCTCACCAGCGTCGTGTCAGCGGGCTACTACCTGCCCGTCATCATGGCGATGTACATGAAAGCGGCTCCCAGTTCCACCAGCCACGACGGGGTGCGCTTCCCGTCCGGAGCCGCCGCCGCGATCGGGCTGTCCGTCGCGGCCGTGCTCCTGTTCGGGTTCTGGCCCGGCCGGATGCTCGACCTCGCGGGGCGTAGCGGCGAGACGCTGACCCAGACCGCGATGCCGTTCGCGGGGCCCTAGCTGTCAT
>JACCSE010000240.1 GCA_013813145.1 Gemmatimonadales bacterium | reverse complement strand
TCTCGAGCCCGGATCGAACTGGGCTTCGCGCCCAAGATGCACCTGCGGGACGGGCTTTCCCGGACGCTGGCGTCGTATCGGGAGTTGGGGTGGGTGTGAGGGGGTAGGGGGGCGGCGGGGCCAGGGGGCAGCGGGGCGGCAACGGCACACCTGGTCGGTCATTGGCGATACCTTATCCCGAGCGCAGCGAGGGACCTTCTCCGCGGGCATCGAGCCCGGGTGAGTAGGTCCCTCGGTCGCTTGCGCTCCCTCGGGATGAGGTATCTTCCTGCCCCGCTGCCCCGCTGCCTTCAACCCCGGCCCCTATCCTTATAAATTCCAAGGCTATGGAATTCCCGGACCTGCCCGGTCGCCTCGCCCGGGTGCGTGATACCGTCACCCGGCATCAGGCGGTCGGCGGGTGGAGACACGCGGTCCGGGTCGTCGCGGTTACCAAGACCCATGGTCCCGAGGCGATCCGGGCGGCCGAGCGGGCCGGGCTCGACGCCGTCGGCGAAAATCGGGTCCAGGAGGCTCTCGCCAAGCAGGAGGCCGCCGCGGGTGCCGCCGTGGAGTGGCACCTGATCGGCACTCTCCAGCGGAACAAGGCCCGGCAAGTCGCCGGGCGATTCGCTCTGATCCATTCGCTCGACCGCGCCGACCTGGCGACCGAGCTGGACCGCCGGACGGCACCGGAGACTCGCCAGCCGGTGCTGGTTCAGGTCAATTGCTCCGACGAGTCGCAGAAAGGTGGCGTGGCTGCGGCTGACCTGATGCAGCTTCTCGATGACCTTCGCGCGATGGCACGGCTGGAGGTACGCGGACTGATGACCATGAGTGCCCTCACCGACGACCAGGACGAACAGCGGCGGGCCTTTCGCCGGCTGCGGGAGCTGCGCGACGCGGCGGAGCGCGGCGGCGGCCATCGGCTTCCCGAACTGTCCATGGGTATGTCGGGGGACTACCCGATCGCGGTGGAAGAAGGGGCGACCATGATCCGGCTGGGCACGGTGCTCTTCGGCGAGCGGCTGCATGACTGACGACGCCTTTCGGCTGACCCCGCTGGACGTGCGCACCCAGGAGTTCGTGAGCGCCCTCCGGGGCTACGAGCGGGCCCAGGTGGACCACTTCAAGCTTCAGCTCGCCGAAGAGCTGGAGCGGTTGGGGCGCGACCGGATGCAGGCCGAAGAGCGCCTTCGGAGCGCGCAGGAACAGCTCAAGGTGTTCCGCGAGCGGGAGCGGGCCATGAACGACGCGCTCGTCGCCGCGCAGCAACTGCGGGAGGACAGCCGGCAGCAGGCGGAGCGGGAATCGGAGCTGATCCTCAAGGAGGCCAAGTCGGAGGCCCACCGGATCGTGGAGCAGGCCCGCCAGGATGAAGTCTCGGTGCGGGCCCGGGCCGACTCCGCCGCCCGGCAGTTCGCGGCCTATCTCGCGGGCTTTCGCGGCCTGCTCCAGCGCCAGCTCGCCGAGCTGGACGTGCTCGAGGGGCATGCTCGTACCATCGTCGAGGTCCAGGCCGGCGACATGGCGCGGAGCCGGGAGTGACCGTCGCCCCGCTGCTCCGCGACCGGATTCAGGAGGCGGCCGAGCTGGTCGGCCGCCGGTCGGCCCTCCGGCCCGAAGCCGCGATCATCCTTGGCACCGGACTCGGCGGGCTGGCCGAGGAGATCGCGGTCGACGCGGAAATCCCCTACGGCGACATCCCCGGCTTCCCGCTCTCGACGGTGGAGAGCCACTCCGGCAGGCTGCTGCTGGGGCGCCTGGGAAAGCGCCCGGTCGTGGCGATGCAGGGACGATTTCACTGTTACGAGGGCTACGACCTTCAGCAGGTGACCTTCCCGGTGCGGGTCATGCACGCGCTCGGCGCCGGGACCCTCATCGTCTCCAACGCCTGCGGCGGGATGCACCCGCTGTGGGCCCCCGGCGACCTGGTGCTGCTGAGCGATCACATCAACCTGCTCGGCGATAACCCGCTGGTCGGTGCCAACGACGACCGCCTGGGACCCCGCTTCCCCGACATGTCGGCCCCGTACGACCCGGAGCTCCGGGCGCTGGCGCGGCGGGTGGCGCTCGAGCTGGGCATCGTGCTGCGCGAAGGGGTCTACGTCGCGGTGCCCGGCCCCAACCTGGAGACCCGGGCCGAGTATCGCATGCTGCGCGGCGTCGGGGCCGACGTGGTCGGGATGTCCACCGTGCCCGAGGTCATCGTGGCGGTGCACGAAGGCATGCGCGTCGTGGGCATCTCGATCGTCACCGACCAGTGCCTCCCCGACGCGCTGGAGCCGGCCGACATCACCCGGATCATCGCGACCGCCGGACGCGCCGAGCCGCACCTGACCCGGCTGATCTCGACCCTCGTGGAGCGACTGCCCTGATGGCGTTTCCCGCCTGGCCCGATCTCACCGCCGACGGACTGGAGCAGCGGCAGCTCCAGCTCTGGAAGGAGGAAGGGCTGTTCCGCCGGGCGATGGACGCCAACCGGGACGGGCCGCCGTTCGTCTTCTACGAGGGACCGCCCACCGCGAACGGCCGCCCCGGAATCCACCACGTCTTCGCCCGCACCATCAAGGACCTGATCTGCCGCTTTCAGGCGATGCAGGGAAAATCGGTCACCCGCATCGCGGGGTGGGACACCCACGGGCTCCCGGTCGAGATCGAGGTGGAGAAGGAGCTGGGCCTCAACGGGAAGAAAGAGATCGAAACCTTCGGCGTCCGTGAGTTCAACGCGCGGGCGCGGAAGAGCGTCTTCAAGTACCAGGCGGAGTGGGAGAATCTGTCCGACCGGATCGCCTTCTGGCTGGACTACGAGTATCCCTACGTCACCTGCACCAGCGATTACATCGAAACCGTCTGGTGGCTGCTGGCGCGGCTGCATGAGCGGGAGCTGCTCTACCGGGGGCACCGGGTGCTGCCCTACTGCCCCCGCTGCGGCACGGTGCTCTCCAGTCACGAGCTGGCACAGGGGTACGAGGAAGTCACCACCAACTCGGTCTATCTGACCTTTCCTCTGGAAGACGATCCGTCGCGCCAACTGCTGGTCTGGACCACCACGC
>JACCSE010000373.1 GCA_013813145.1 Gemmatimonadales bacterium | reverse complement strand
TCGGGCAAATGGCTCTCCGCCACCGAGGTGGAAGGCTGCCTGCTGCTCCACCCGGCGGTGTCGCAGGTGGCGGTGGTGGGCGTGGCCGACGCCAACGGGCTGGTCAAGCCGTGCGCCTATGTCATCCCTCGCGAGCACCGTGAGGGCTTGGCGGAGGAGCTCAAGGCCTTTGTGCGCGAGCGGTTGGAGCCGTACAAGCATCCGCGCGAGGTGATCTTTGTCGAGTCTCTGCCGACTACGCATCTGGGGAAGGTGGACCGGGGCAAGCTCCGAGCGCCGCCGGCGCAGTGAAGCGCGCGCGTTGTCATCCCGAGCGGAGCGAGGAATCTCGCTGGGCCGAGCTCGACCCATTCCGGGCAAGATCCCTCGCGTTCGCTCGGGATGACACGGACTCGTTACCCACCTTCCGCCAAGCTCATCCGAATGCCTGACATCAGCTACCGACTCGACCGCGCCGTCGCGGTCATCTCCTTCGCCAATCCACCCGTCAACGGCCTGTCGCACGCCGTCCGCGCCGGCATCTCCGCGGCCCTGGCGCGCGCCCAAGCCGACCCCTCCGTCCGGACCATCGTCCTCACCGGCGCCGTTGGTCTCTTCTCCGCCGGCGCAGACATCCGGGAGTTCGGCACGCCCGCGAGCAATGCGGATCCCACCCTGCGCCAGCTCATCGATCTCGTGGAGACGAGTGCCAAGCCGGTTGTCGCCGCGATCGCCGGGACCTGCCTCGGCGGCGGCCTCGAGCTAGCACTGGCGGCGCACTATCGAGTCGCAAGCGCGGACGCGAAGCTGGGCCTGCCGGAGGTCAACCTTGGTCTTCTGCCCGGGGCGGGTGGCACGCAGCGGCTGCCGCGGCTGGTCGGGATGGAAAGGGCGATCGACATGATCGTGAACGGCGAGCCGGTGCCGGCGACCGGCCTGGCGAACACCGCCCTACTTGACCTCGTGGTGAACAGCGATCCACTGGCTCGTGCAGTGGAGCTCGCAGCCTCAGCCGAAGTCGCGACGAAGCCGCCGCCAAGGACCCGCGACATCCCGCTCAACGAACCGAACCTGGCGGCCCTGGGCGAGGCCGCTCGAGCCAGACTCAAAGCGGGTCGGCCCGTGCTGCCGGCCCCCATGCGCGCGGTAGACGCGATCGAAGCCGCAGCCGGACCTTTCGATGAAGGGCTCGCCATCGAGCGGCGCGCCTTCCTCGAACTGATGGATACGCCGGAGTCGAAGGGACTCAGGCACGCCTTCTTCGCCGAACGCACCGCCGCCAAGGTGGACGGCATCACGGCATCCACTCCCGTCCGTCCGCTCGACCAGGCCTCCGTCATCGGCGCGGGCACCATGGGCGCGGGCATCGCCGTCGCTCTGCTCGATGCCGGTATCCCCCTCTGGCTCACCGAGGCCGGCGAGGCGGCGCTCGATCGCGGCGTGGCGCGCGTTGTGGGCATCTACGACGGGCAGGTGAAGAAGGGCAAGCTCACGGCGAGCGAACGAGATCGCCGGCTTGCGCTCCTCCGGCCGACCCTCTCCTACGAGACGATCGGTCAGGCCGACGTGGTGATCGAAGCTGTGTTCGAATCCATGGAGGTCAAGCGCCAGGTGTTCATCGCGCTCGACCAGGTGATGAAGCCAGGCGCCATCCTCGCGACCAACACCTCGACGCTCGACGTCAACACCATCGCCGGCTTCACTCGGCGGCCCTCCGACGTGCTCGGCCTTCACTTCTTCAGCCCGGCGAACGTGATGCGTCTCCTGGAGGTCGTGCGCGGCCGGGCGACGGCGCCCGAGGTGCTGGCCACGGCGCTCAGGCTCGGCAAGGCACTTCGGAAGGTGGCGGTGGTATCGGGTGTATGCGACGGATTCATCGGCAATCGGATGCTCGAAGCCAGTTCCAGGCAGGCCTGGTACCTGATCGAGGAAGGCGCGGCGCCCCAAGAGATTGACCGGGCCATGGAGTCATTCGGGATGGTGATGGGTCCGTTTCGGGTGGGCGATCTGGTAGGCCACGATGTCAGCCTGGCGATTCGCCAGCGTCGTCGTGCGGAACGTCCCGGGTATCTCTGCTCCAGCTTGCCTGACAAGCTCTGCCAGCTCGGGCGCTTGGGTCAGAAGACGGGAGGCGGCTGGTACGACTATCCCGAGGGCCCGCGTCGCTCGACCCCATCGGCCGTGGTGGAGGAACTCGTCACGACGCACCGGGCGGAGATCGGGGTCGCTCCGCGCCAGATCGACGACAGCGAAATCGTTGACCGCCTGGTCTATGCCCTGGTGAACGAGGGGGCGCGGATCCTCGAGGAAGGGATCGCTGCACGGGCGAGCGACATCGACGTCGTGTATCTCACCGGTTACGGCTTTCCCCGAGCACGCGGTGGACCGATGTTCTATGCCGACCAGGTGGGATTGGATCAGGTTTTACTGCGGGTGCGGGAGTTCGCGCATAACCCGCATGGCGATCCCGCCTTTTGGACGCCGGCACCGCTGCTGAAGCGGCTGGCGGAGTCATCCGCGCCTCGATGGAACTGACGAGTCATCAAGGCGACAACCGCTCCACCCTCCACCTCCTCCCCCCCTCCCGCACATACCGAATCCGATCGTGCAGCCGGCTCTCCCGCCCCTGCCAGAACTCGATCGCCTCCGGCACCACCCGATACCCACCCCAGTGCGGCGGCAGCGGCACGTCGCCCTCCGTAAACCGCGACCCGACCTCCCGTAGGTCCGCCTCCAGCACCGCCCGCCCCGGAATCACCCGGCTCTGGTGCGACGCCCACGCGCCGAGCCGGCTGCCGAGCGGCCGGCTCCGGAAGTACTGCTCCGACTCCTCCCGCGAAGCCAGGGTCACCCCACCCGTGATCCGCACCTGGCGCTCCAGCTCGCCCCAGTAGAACACCAGCGCCGCCAGGGGGTTGGCCTCGAGCTCGGCGCCCTTGCGGCTACGGTAGTCGGTGAAGAAGACGAACCCCCGGTCGTCGAAGGCCTTGAGGAGGACGATCCGGGCGGACGGGGCGCCGGCGGCGGTGGCCGTCGCCAGCGTCATGGCGTTGGGCTCGGGAAGCTGGGCCTCCTGAGTCTGGTCGAACCAGCGGGCGAACTCGACGATGGGGTCGGGGCTCACGTCGCGCTCGTCCAGGCGGGCGTGGGCGTACTCGCGGCGGAGGTCGGCGATGGAGGAGGGGATGGTCATGGGGCTCCTGTGTAGCTTGGGCGCGCGGGTCGAGCCATTGCCGGGCAAGATCCCTCAGTCGCTTCGCTCCTTCGGGATGACAGCGAGGTCGCTCCGCTCCTTCAGGATGACAGGCAGGGCTGGTCGCGGTACCGCGACCTCCTGGCTCTCCGCCTGCTCCCGTACCAGCCTCCTCGCTTCGGGCGTGAGCTCCGGCAGCCGACGCCAGAAGAGGAGTGCGGCGACGATGCTCACCGCTCCGCCCGCCGCGATCGTGGCCGGCGCGCCGAGCGACTCGGCGGCGGTGCCCGCGAGCAGGGCTCCGATGGGAGCCATGCCCATGAAGGTCATCGAGTATACCGACATTACCCGCCCGCGCAGGCGGTCCGGCACCATGGACTGGACCAGCGTGTTCGAGGAGGCCATCTGGAACAGCAGCGAGAGCCCCATCGGCAGGAGCAGCGCCACCGAAAGCCAGAACTGTCGCGAGAGCGAGAACAGGATGAGAAAGACCCCGAACGAGAGCGCGCCCAGCGCGACGATGCGCCCGAGACCCCGGAGGGAGTTCCGGCGCGCCAGCACCAGCGCGCCGATCAGCGCGCCCGTGCCCGCCGCACCCATCAGAATGCCGAGCCCGCGCGCCCCGGCGTGCAGCACGTCCTCCGCCATGACCGGCATGAGCACGGCGTAGGGCATGCCGGTCAGGCTGACGACCCCGAGCAGGACGAGGAGTGCCCGGATCGGGGCGGTGCCCGCCACGAAGCGCCATCCTTCGGCGATGTCGGCCAGGGGGCTCGCGTGCGGGCCCTCGCGCGACGTGCGCGGGAGCCGGAGCGCGAGCAGGCTCGCGAGGACCGCGACGTAGCTGACCGAGTTGGCGAAGAAGCACCATCCCTCGCCTACCGCGGCCACTATGATCCCCGCGACGGCGGGCCCGACCACCCGCGCACCGTTGAACATCGAGGAGTTGAGCGCGATCGCGTTGAGCAGGTCGCGCCGCTCCACCAGCTGGACGACGAACGACTGGCGGGTGGGGATGTCGAAGCCGTTGGCGATGCCGAGCAGGGCGGCGATCGCGAGCACGTGCCAGACCTCGATCCGGTCCGTGAGCGTGAGCAACGCCAATGCCAGCGCCAGCACCATCATGCACGACTGGGTGATCAGCAGGACCCGGCGCCGCTCCCACCGGTCCGCAACCACGCCGCCGAGGGGCGAGAGCAGGAAGATGGGAATCTGGCTGGCGAACGCGACCGTGCCGAGCAGGACCGCGGAGCCGGTGAGCCGGTACACCAGCCACGACTGGGCTACCGTCTGCATCCACGTGCCGATGAGCGAGACGAGCTGGCCCATCAGGAAGACCCGGTAGTTGCGACTGCTGAGCGCGCTGAACACCCGTCCAGGATAATCGCGCCGGGCCCCAGCTATAATGAACGGTCATGATGGCCAGAGCATCCAACCCGCTCCTCGATCTCGACGCCCGGCCCGTCATCGCCCACCGCGGGGCCTCGGCGGCCGCACCGGAGAACACGCTGGCGGCCTTCGAGCTGGCTGCGGGGCAGGGCGCGGACGCTTTAGAGCTGGACGTCCGCCTCTCGGCGGACGGCGCGGCGGTCGTGATCCACGACCCGACGCTCGACCGCACCACCGACGGGAAAGGGCCGGTCCGCGCGCAGACGCTGGTCGACCTCCGGCTCCTCGATGCCGGAGCCGGCTTCTCGCCCGACGGCGGCGCGACCTTTCCCCATCGGGGCCAGGGGCTCCGGGTGCCGACGCTGGGCGAGGTGCTGTGGGCTTTCCCCCGGATGCCGGTGCTGATCGAGGTGAAGGAGCCGGAGGCGCAGGAGGCGGTGCGGCGCGTCCTGGTGCAGGAAGGCGTGGTCGAGCGTTGCGTCGTCGCCTCCGAGCACCCGGCCGCCCTGGAAGCGTTTCGCGAGCCACCCTTCGCCTCGGCCGCGTCGGGGCCCGAAATCTCCCACCTCTACTGGAACGTTCTGCTTCGACGGCGCGTGGCTGCACCCCGCTACGACCTGCTCTCGGTGCCTCTGCGCCATCGGGGTGTGCCGGTCCCCACGCGCCGCTTCGTTGCGGCCGCCCACGGGTTCGGGTGCCCGGTCCACGTCTGGACCATAAACGAACCCGCCACCGCCCGGCGCCTCTGGGCGCGGGGGGTGGCGGGAGTGGTGACGAACCTGCCGGGCGTCATCCGCAAGGCGCGCGACGACTGAGCGGCAAACTCACCTCGAGGCGGTCTTGCCCCCCGTGTGGATCACGATGCTCCCCCCCGCGATCCCGGTAGTCGGGTCGGCGTCGTCGCCGGTGGCACCCGAGACCTGGTTGTCGTATACGATCGCTCCCGAGCCCTTGTTCCAGATCTTGATTCGGAACCTGTCGCCACTCGAGCCACCGTCCACAGCGGAGAGGAGGAAGCCGTAGCCGGACGCGCCATTCACCGTCCCGCTGCCCTTGTAGGTGGCCTTGCTGGAATTGCCCTGGACCACGAGCCAGTCGTACACCGTACTGCTGAAGTTCAGGTTGCCGGCGTGGAACTGAAACTCGGTGTTCCCGCTCGGGGTCGTGGCGCCCTTCAGGTACTTGGAGACGAACCC
>JACCSE010000370.1 GCA_013813145.1 Gemmatimonadales bacterium | reverse complement strand
TTCCGAGATCGGCTGGAGGCTGGGAGCGGATTCCAGTCGTCTCAGTTTCGAGAGCTCGAGTTCGCGCTGGGCTGGAAGGACCCCAAGGCGTTGGAGCGCTACCCGGCCGGGAGCGAAGTCCGCCGGCGGCTGGAGCGCCGCCTGAAGTCGGCCTCGCTTTGGGATTCCTTCCTGCGCCATCTCGCCTCCAGCGGCGTCCCGGTGCCCCCGACCGACCTCGATCGGGACGTCACCCGGCGGGTGGAGCCCTCTCCCGCCCTCCGAGAGGCGCTGGTGACGGTGTACCGGACCCAACCGGCGCTCGCCGAACTGTGCGAGCGGCTGGTGGATCTCGATGAAGGGATCATGGAGTGGCGCTACCGGCACTTGAAGATGGTGCAGCGTACGATCGGGACCCGCCGCGGCACCGGGGGAAGCACGGGGGCGGACTATCTGCTCGCCACCCTGAATCGGCCGCTGTTTCCGGATCTCTGGGCCATCCGAACCGAGCTTTAAGATGTTGTCGATGGTAGACAATGCGCAGCGGTGTGGCATCGATGTCATCCCGAGCGCAGCGAGAGATCTTCTCAGCCGGGGTTCGAACTCGGCCCAGCAAGATCCCTCGCTGCGCTCGGGATGACAGAGGCGTATTCGATCTCAATGGATCCCGCGTCCCTCTACGCCTCCCCCAACGCCCTCGCGGCCCACTATTCCCGATTCGGGGTCTCCCAGCGCCTCCTCCTCACCGGGCACTCCCACCAGGCCTGGCCGGACTGTGGCTTCGACGGTCAGATGGAAGCCTGGCTGGACGCGGCGCGCTACGTGGACGACAAATGGGAGCAGGCGTTCGTCCAGGCCGAACGCGTCCGCGAGGGATTCGCCACGCTCCTGGGAGACGTGGGAGGCTGTATCGCGCTGGGGGCGAACACCCACGAGTTGCTGGTCCGCCTTCTCTCCGCCCTGCCGCTGGGGACGCGCCCCCGATTGGTCACCACCGACGGCGAATTCCACAGCATCCGCCGGCAGCTCGACCGCCTGGAGGAGGAGGGGCTCACTATCGTCCGCGTCCCCGAGGCTCCGCTCGAGTCGCTGGCGGCCCGACTCAGCCGCGCGGTGGACGATCGCACAGCCCTGGTACTCGTCTCGGCCGTTTTCTTCGACACCGGTCGCATTGCTCATGGGCTCACTGACGTGGCGGCGAGCTGTCGGCGGCACGGGAGCAGACTGCTGGTGGACGCGTATCACGCGCTCAACGTGGTGCCGGTATCGCTCGACGACGAGGGACTCGGTGACGCCTTCGTTGTGGGCGGCGGGTACAAGTACTGTCAGCTCGGAGAGGGGAACTGCTTTCTGAGGATCCCACCGGACACCGAGCTTCGGCCGGTGGTGACGGGTTGGTTCAGCGAGTTCACCGTCCTGGCGGACCGGCAGCGCGCGGGGCGAGTGGCCTATGGACAGGGAGCCGACCGGTTTGCCGGTGCGACCTACGATCCGACCAGCCATTATCGCGCCGTCCGTGTGTTCGACTTGTTCCGTGAGCGTGGGCTCACGCCTGCGCTCCTGCGGGAGGTGAGCCAGCATCAGATCGGGCTGCTCGCTTCGACGTTCGACGCACTCGATCTCGATCCCACGGTCCTGAGCCGAGACCGTACCTGTCCGCTCGACGAGGTTGGCGGTTTCCTCGCGCTCCGATCCCCGCTTGCGGCCGCTCTGGTGCGGGGCCTCCGGACTCGTGGGGTCTGGACCGATGCCCGCGGCGAGGTCCTCCGGCTCGGGCCGGCACCCTACCTGTCGGATCGGCAGTTGCGGGACGCGGTGGGGCTGTTGGGGCAGGCGGTGCGGGAGAATGCCGTATGACCCGTCCCGCTGCCCCTGGATCAGGAGAGTCCTCGTTCGAGCCCAGGAGGGGCACCGGGGGTAATTGACAGCAACATCGCGGGGTCGCGCTGGCTGATGGTGACTGCAGCGTCCGGCCGCCTGATCATCGGCCGGTTTTAGGTCGATGGAGTGGGGTTCCTGGCGGCACAGCCGCGAAACTGCGAGTTCTCCCTGATCCGGGACACGGATACCGGCAGCACCGTCACTCAGAGGGAAGGGAACAATGACGATGACATCAGCAAGCTACCGCCGGCGTCGTAAGACGCTGCACTTCGTTGCGGCTTCCGCGCTCCTGCTGGCGGGCGCGTGTCGAACCGACCAAGGGCGCGAGGTCGAAACGGCGAGCGGCGGAAGGAGCGTGTACGCGGCGGCCCAGGAGGAACGCCAGATCACCGGGCCGGATGTAGGCCTCGCCCCGCGACTGGTGGCGCCGGCGGCGACACCGTCGGCCGTCAACTTCTCGCGGGTCATCGGCTGGCCGGCCGAGGGCGAGCCCAGCGCGCCGGCGGGATTCACGGTGACGTTGTTCGTCGATGGTCTGGACAACCCCCGGTGGCTCCACCCGCTCCCGAACGGCGACGTGCTGGTCGCGGAGTCGCGCACGTCGGGGCCGGCTAAGCTGCCGCCCGAAGTGCGCCAGAAGCTCGCAGCCTCGGGCATCTCCGGGCCGTCGGCCAACCGGATCTCACGCCTTCGCGACGCCGACGGCGACGGTCGTGCCGAGATGCGGGAGACGTTTCTCGAGGGATTGAACCAGCCGCTTGGCATGCTCGCCCTGGGCAACTGGTTCTACGCGGCCAACACCGATGCGGTGCTTCGGTTTCCGTACGACTCGGCGGCCGCACGGGTCACGGGTCGCGGCCGGAAGATCCTCGATCTACCCGCCGGGGGATACAACAATCACTGGACCCGGAACCTCATCGCGAGTCGAGACGGGTCCAAGCTCTACGTGACGGTCGGGTCAGCCACCAACGTGGATGATGAGCGCATCGACCGCCGGGACGAGCGGCGCGCCGCCATTCTCGAGGTGAACCCGGACGGGAGCGGGATGCGGGTATTCGCTTCGGGCCTCCGCAATCCAAACGGCCTCGGCTGGGAGCCGGAAAGCGGGGCGCTCTGGAGCGCCGTGAACGAGCGCGACGAGCTCGGCGACGAGCTCGTCCCCGACTACCTCACCAGCGTGCGGCAGGGGGCGTTCTACGGCTGGCCCTACGCGTACTGGGGAAGCAATGAGGACCCGCGACGGAAGGGCGAGCGTCCGGACTTGGTGGCCAAGGCGATCGCACCGGACTTCGCGGTCGGCGCGCACACGGCCACGCTGGGTCTCGCATTCGGCGAGAGGCTCGGTTTCCCCGAGCGCTACCGGCATGGCGCCTTCATCGGCCAGCACGGGTCGTGGAACCGGAGCACGTTCGTGGGTTATCGGGTGGCGTTCGTGCCCTTCGCGAACGGCCGCCCCGGCGGGACACTCGAGGAGTTCCTCACCGGCTTCATCGCCGACTCGGCGAAGGGAGAGGTGTGGGGCCGTCCGGTCGGTCTGGCGGTGGCTCGGGACGGCGCGCTACTGGTGGCGGACGACGCCGGCAACCGGGTCTGGCGAGTGGCGGCGCGGTGACGCCTCCAATTCCTCTTGCCCCGCGGCGTCGCTCGGGACGCGCGGGCCGGGCGGGTGAGTCGAGCGCTGCCATACCCTTGGTGGCGGGCGCGACGCCCTAGCCGCCCGCACCCCGCCCATGCACCTTTCCAACATGCCCGCCTCAGCCACAGAAATTCAGCTGCAACTCGTGCGCGCCATGACCGCCGAACAGAAGCTGAAACTCAGCCAGGCACTGCGTGACTCGGCGTGGGAGTTCAAGGCAGCATGGATCAGGTCCAGCCAGCCGGAGCTGACGGAATGTGCCGTGCAGGAGGCGGTCCGTCGCCTGTTCCGCCATGCCGGCGCCTGACGTCCATACCAGGCTCCTCCAGCCACTCAACACCACGCGGATCGCCTACATGGTCACCGGCGGCCTTGCGGCGATCATCTACGGGGAGCCACGCCTCACCAATGACGTCGACATCGTGCTGCGGCTCGAGCCCGAGGCCGCCGAACGGTTGATCGCGGCTTATCCGGCGCCGGCCTACTACACGCCGCCACTCGAAGTGGTTCGGACAGAGGCCGAGCGGACGGCCCACGGCCACTTCAATATTCTCGATATCGAAACCTCGCTCCGCGCCGACGTCTATTGTCTCGGCGGCGACCCGCTCGGGTCATGGGCCATGGAACGTCGCCGGGGCATAAGTATCGCCGGCGCAAACATCTGGGTCGCACCCATCGAGTACGTCATCCTCCGAAAGCTGGAGTACTATCGCATGGCGTCCTCCGACCGGCACCTCAATGACATCGCCGCGATGCGGCGGATCAGTGGCGCGACGATTGATCGCGCGGCACTCGCGCGATGGATCGAGCAGCTCGGGCTCGAGCCCGAGTGGCGGATGATCGGGCAGGAGCCCAACGCGTGATGAGATCAGCCGATCCCAGGCAGGGAACGGACCTGCTCAGCGGGTATCGAACCCCGGGTGAGCAGGTCCCTCGCTTCGCTCGGGATGAAGTAACTG
>JACCSE010000196.1 GCA_013813145.1 Gemmatimonadales bacterium | reverse complement strand
CGAGAGGATACTTCATCCCGAAGGAGCGCAAGCGACCGAGGGACCTGCTCACCCGGAGTTGGATACCCGCAGAGAAGATCCCTCGCTGCGCTCGGGATGAAGTACCTTCTGACCCGCTGCCCAGCGTCTCTACCTCCTCACCCCAGCCGGCGTCCTCACCACCTCTACCGACCCGTCTTTGTTGTCTCGGACATCCCATCCCGCGCTCTGCAGCATGTCCCGGATTTGGTCGGCCGTGGCGTAGTTCCGTTCCATCTTTGCCTGCTTGCGGAGCGCCGCCCAATTCCGCGCCCACTGTCCCACCGCCTCAGCGTCTGTGGGAGGGGTCAGCCGCGTCTCCGTGATCGTGCCGCTCGCCTCCGTGACCCGGAAGGTCTGCACCTCGCTGGTCACCCCCAGAATCCCCTCCGCCCGCTCCCAGGCCCCCAGCGCCCGCGCACCCGGCTGCTCCCCTCCATCCAAGGCCGCGTTTCCCGCCGTCGCGAAGGCGAAGAGAGCCGCCACCGCCCGCGGACCGTTCAGATCGTCATCCAGCGCCTCGGTGAGCTCTCGCTCCAGCCGTTCCGCCGCCTCACTGAATCCGGGTCCATCCGTCTCCGCCCGCGCCTCGAGCAACCGCCGCTGGAACTCGCCCAGCCGGCGCGACCCTTCCTGGGAACCGGCCAGTGCCTCGTCAGTCAGGTCGAGCTTCTGCCGATAGTGCACCTGAAACATCAGCAGGCGCACCGCTCCCGGGTCCACCCCATCCTCCCGCAGATCTCGGGCGGTCGTGATGTTGCCGAACCGCTTCGACATCTTCTCGCCGCGGATGTTGAGGAACTCGCCATGGAGCCACACCCGGGCGAACTCGTCCCGGCCGGTATAGGCACAGCTCTGGGCGATCTCGTCCTCGTGGTGCGGGAAGATCAGGTCCACCCCCCCGGCGTGCATATCGAGCACTTCAGTTCCCCAGTGCCGCCGGACCAGCTCCAGGGCCATGGCGGAGCACTCGATGTGCCATCCGGGGCGCCCCCGCCCGAACGGAGCGTCCCACGCCGCGCCGACCGCCTCGTCCTCCGGACGGGCGGCCTTCCAGAGCACGAAGTCGCGCGCGTCCTCTTTGGCGTACTCGTCCGCGCTGACCCGCTCGCTCGCGCCTGCCCGCAGCTCCCGGCGATCCAGTTGGGAGAGCCGGCCATAGGCGGGGAACCGGGCGATGGCGAAGTAGACCGAACCATCGTCTCCCACGTACGCGACCCCTCGGTCGAGCAGCCCCTGGATCAGCTCGATCATGGGACCGATGTACTCCGTGGCACGGGGCTGCGCGTGGGCCGGCCGGATCCGAAGCCAGTCCCGGTCCTCCTCGAAGGCCCGGGCGAACGGGTCCACGTGCGCCCGGAGCGAGACCCCCTTGTCTCTCGCCGCGGCGATGGTGCGGTCGTCCACGTCGGTCACGTTCATGATGTGGAAGACCTCGTACCCGCTCGCCTCCAGCCAGCGGCGAAGCAGATCCTCGAACAGGAAGGTCCGGAAATTCCCGAGGTGGGCGTAGTTGTAGACGGTAGGGCCGCAGGTGTAGAGCGACACTCGCCCCTGCTGGAGCGGTTGGACGGGCTCTACCCGGCGGGTGAGCGTGTTGTACAGCCGAAGGGTCATCCGCCGGCCGCCCCCGCCGCGGTGATCGCGTCGGCCGAAGCGACGGTGCCTTCGACCTTGACGTGCACCTTCCGCTGCGGGTAAGGAATTTCGATCCCCTCCCGGTCGAACCGGTTCTTGATCCGCCGCCGATATTCTCTGGCCGCGCTCCACTGGGAGCCCGGTTGGGTGCGGATGAGACTCCGGATCACGACCGAGCTGTCCCCCAGGGACTCGATCCCGGGCACCTCCACCGCCCCATCGAGCTGGGAGCTCCAGGCCTTGTCGACCGAAAACTCCGCCGCCTCGTCCCGCACTATGGCGAGCGCCCGGTCCACGTCCTCGCCGTACGCCACCCCCACGTCCACCACGGCGCGAGACCAGCCCCGGGTCATGTTGCTCACCACCTTGATCTCGCCGTTGGGGATGACGTGCATTCGCCCCTCGAGATCCCGGAGCACCACGACCCGCAGCGTCATCTTTTCGACCACGCCGCTCTTGCCGCCGGCCTCGATCACGTCTCCGATGGCGAACTGGTTCTCCGACAGTATGAAGAAGCCGGAGATGACATCCTTCACCAGACTCTGCGCACCGAAGGAGACCGCCAGTCCCAGGATCCCGGCGCCGGCCAAGATCGGCCCGATGTCGATGAAGAGATTGAAGGTGAGGAGGAGCGCGATGACGAAGATAACGACCCGGCCGACACTCCGGAGCAACTGGGAGAGCGTGCGGCCCCGCCGTTCCCGCAGCGTGGTGACCGAATCGTCGCCGTCGTCCACCGCGGCTTCGATACGGCGCGAGGCAAGCCGGACGACCCGGTAGGCCAGCCACGCCAACACCCAGATCAGCAGGATCCGCGCCCCAGTGCGGATCGCCACCTCACCGTCGATTCTGAAGATCTGGGCCAGGCGAGCGAAGAAATCGCCGACCGGGGCGAACAGCGCGAACCTAAGGTCGGACATGGGACCGGGCCGGAAGCATCGGTCTAACCTAGAGGCCCGGCCGCGCCAACGTCAACCGGAAGCGATTTCGTATGCGATGCGCGTCCCGACCACGGGAACTCGCTCGCGCGCGCAGATCGCGAGCGCCTCTTCCGCCGAGCCGAGGCCGATGGGGATGGCGAGAGTGCCTGGGGCGCTTCGGAGCCTGGGAAAAAGGACGCGGAGCTGAGCCGGCGGGGGGAGGAACGGAGTGCCCAGAACCACCTCGAGGACCCGCCAGCCGACGAGGACCGATGCGGCGAAAGCCACCGCAACTTCCCCGTCCCGGATGACGACCCGGTCGCAGCGGCGAAGCAGCGCCGCCAGATCGGGTCCGACGAGAACCTTCCGCCGACCTGGCGCTCGGAGGACGAAGAGCCGCTTGCATCCCCGCACCCAGGCGCCCAGCGGCACGCCTGGTTGAGCGAGGCGGACCACGGAGGTCAGCGGCGTGCCGGGCCGAAGCGGCGCAGGGGATCCAGGGAACATGGCACACAATGGGGCCATGTCGCAGGACCCACTGCATCATTCCACCGCCGTGAGGCACCGAATGTGTGATATGCTTTCGCTTCTCACCGGATGTCGAGCGGCGTCAGCGCTCCGCCCTTCCGGATACCGAGCCGGATCGGCCGGGGCGGGCCCCGACGCGGAATCGTCACCTCAGCCCACAGCTCCTCGCCCGCGGGCCGGACCGACGGGTCGGGGATATGCTCCGGAATGAAGAAGGCCACCGGCTGCACCAGCACCGCGCGCGGAGCGCCTTCGGCGCTGTCCAGCGTCACTGCTCGTCCCCCGCCCTCTCCGTCCGTGACTCCCCGCAGACGCCCCTCCCCCGCCTCCAGTCGGACGTCCAGACCGCGCCTGACGGCACCATCTCCCGACAGCGAGTCGAGCGGCACCTCCAACCGGAGCCGCACGTACCGGCCGCGGATCGGCAGACTCGGATCGTACGGGAGCGTACGCGCCCACCCGCGCGGAAGCGCGGCTCGGTCGGCAAGGAGCTTGAGCCCCAGCAGGCCGATCAGCGCGACGTGGACGATCGCCAGCGCGACTCCCGCCCGGCGCCCGCTCACGATGCTTCCTGGACCCTGGCCAGCAAGCTTCGTCGCGCTCGCTCCAGCAGGTATCCACCGCCGAGAAAGAGCAGTCCAAGCCCGATCAGACTGGCCGAGCGTCCCAGCCTATCCATGACATCCGAGAAATAGAAGACGGTCACCGTCAGGGCGAACCCGGCCGTCCCGAGATTGATCAGCTCGCCTCGCCGCTCCTTCACCCCCCATGCGATGATCCCGCCCGCCAGGAAAACGGACCAGAGGTAGGGGACGACACCATCAGCCCCGGCGGTGAGGGTGGCCCCGACAACGGCCCACCCGAGGCCGGCGGCTATCGGAGCCACGTCGCGTCCGCGAAGCACCACGCCGGCGGCGAGCGGAATGCCGAGCGCCACTGCCCAGCCGGCCAGCGCGCGAGCGGTGGAGAGCGACGCTTGCGCCGTACCCCCCTGCGCAGAGAGGACCAGGTAGAGAGCCGCAGGCATCAGCCCCAGCGCGCCGATCCAGACGAGGCCCCTGCGGACACCGGAGTGCTCGCCGCCGCGCGAGGGTTCGGCCCCGAGGTACGCCAGGGTAAGCCCCAGCAGGCCCACGGCCAGTGGTGCCGCACCGCGGCGATCGCTCGTGCTCGCTATCCACTCGGCTCCGAGCCAGGCGGGAGTCAACAGCGCCGCGAGGAGCGCCTGGGCCCAGTCGCGCCGCAGTCCCCACCCTGCCCAGGCGCCGAAGGCCCAGAGCATGAGCCCGCCGGGCCAATGCTCCTGGAGGTGAAAGATCTGGCCCGCGAGGAATATCCCGCCGCCGAGGGCGACGGTACCACAGGCGTGGAGGGTGAGAGCGAGACCCTCCGAGCGCTCGGCCGCGTAGGCCCCGGCGAGATGAAAAGCTGCCACCGCGGCGAGGACGATAGCAAAGCGTTGACTCGGGCTCAGCGCCTCCCACTGCGCCGCGACAAACAAGAGGACGCCGGCGACGAGCATGAGCCCGCCCAGCCCCAGCGCCAACCATACCGGCCAGCCGAGGCCACCCCCCCGCCGACCCTCCCACTCCCGGATACGGGCAGCGGTTTGGGGATCGACCAGGCCGGCTTCAGCCCAACGGTGAAGCGAGGCTTCCCAGGAATGGGGCATGCGCCTTCCAGTCAGAGGGCGCGGCGCTCCTTGAGGTACCGGGTGCGCTCCTCGGCGATGGCATCGACCAACGGAGCCGGATCGAAGCGGACGGGGTCGATGGCCGGCAGGCCGGTTTCCCTCTCGGCCTGATCGCAGGCGCGCCGTGCGTCGAGGTCGTTCATATCGTAGGTATTGAGCGAGATCCCGATGACCCGGGTGGGGTGCACCGCGGCGCCGATGCTCTCGTACATCCGGATGTATTCGCCGAGAGGCGGGATCCGGAGCCAGGCCGCTTCCCGGTAATCGCCGAGGAACTTCCGGCTGCTCTGGTGGCAGAGAATGAGCGCGTCGGGGCAGGCGCCGTGGAGAAGGCCGAGCGTGACCGCCGAGTAGCCGGGATGGTTGATGCTTCCCTGGCCTTCGACCAGCACCACGTCGGCGTTCCGGCTCCCTTCCAGCACCAGGCGCTCGGCCGCTCCGGCGATGAAGTCGGCCACCACCGCGTCCACCGCGATTCCCCACCCTTCGATCATGATCCCGGTCTGGCCCGTGGGCACGAAGCGGGTGCGGATTGCGCGCTCGTTGAGCTTCCGGACGAGTTGGAGCTGGGCGGTCATTTTGCCGACGTTGCAGTCGGTGCCGACGGTCAGCACCACCAGAGGCTCCACCCCCTTGGCCAATCCGCCGGCCACGGGCAGATCGGCCGGGGGCCGGCGCAGATCGAAAATCTTTCGGCCGCGGGCGCGGGCCCGCTCGGCGAGAAGCGGGTCCTCGGAAAAGAACGTGTGGAGCCCGCTCCAGAGATCGCATCCGCCGTCGAGCGCCTCCGCGAGCCACTCGCGCCAGGCCGCCGGCATCCGTCCGCCTTGCGGAGCGATGCCGATCAGGAC
>JACCSE010000185.1 GCA_013813145.1 Gemmatimonadales bacterium | reverse complement strand
GGTGTGCTGTGGCCGCCCGTCTGCCCCCCTGCCCGTCGGACCGTCTATTCCGCATACGCATGATGAATGCAATCAATCATCGCCCACAGCATGTCCAGCTTGAACGCCAGCGCCTCGAAGGCGCGCTGCTGGGTTTCCGTGGTGGTGCAGTGCCGCTGGACGATGGCGAGGCCGTGGCGCACGTCGCGCGGCGCCTGCACCAGGCGGCTCCGGAAGTAGTCGAGCCCCTCAGCCGGAATCCAGGGATAATGCTTGGGGAACGCCTCGATCCGCTGCTGGTGGATCTTGGGGGCGAAGAGTTCGGTGAGCGAGGCCGCGACGGCCTCGACCCAGGGCTTGCTCTTGCAGAAGGTGACGTAAGACTCGCAGATGAGGCGCACCGCCGGAAGCACGTGCCGCTCGTCCTCCATCTCGTCCCGGGGCACGCCGAGCGCCACTCCGAGCCGAATCCAGAGCTCGATGCCACCGGTCCCCGGCTCGGGGCCGTCGTGGTCCACGATCCGCTGAAGCCAGTCCCGGCGCACGTCGGGATCGGGGCAGTTGGAGAGGATCGCGCCGTCCTTCCGCGGCACCACTCGCTGGTAGGCGAGTCGGTTGGCCGCCCAGCCCTGAAATTGGCGGCGGGTGAGGGCTCCCGAATACATGAGCTGGTGGAACGGATGCTGGACGTAGTACGAGCCATGGAACGACCGGAGCCGATCCTCCAGTTCCGCCGGGGGGAGCGGCCGCTCCAACGGTGGAAACGGCGGCCGGGGCGGAGTCGAGAGCTGGGAGGCGGCGAGGGTCGCGGTCATGGTTATCGCCCGAGTCTAGAGGGAAAACCGCATGCCGTCCGCGCCGACGACCAGGCCCGCGCGCTCCACCAGGGCGCGCTCGGGGGAATCCTCGATCAGCATCGGATTGGTGTTGTTGATATGGGTGTACACCCGCTGCCGCGAGGGCAGCTTCGCGAGACGCTCGAGGCTCCCGCCCGGTCCCGACAGCGGGAGATGGTCCATCTGCCGGGCGGTACGATCCGAAATTCCCAGTCCGATCAATTCGTCATCGCTCCAGAACGTACCGTCGAAGAGAACCAGCTCGGCGGCCTCGAGGCGGGCCACCAGGGATTCGTTCAATCCACCGCAACCGGGCAGGTACACGCAGGTGCCGCCGGTCGCTTCGTCGCGGATGAGCAGGCCGATCGTGTGTCCCGCCGCGCCTTTTGGGGCGAAGCGGGGAGGGCCGGCGGGTACCTCGAACGCGGTGACGCTCAACCCGCTGGGACAACCGTCGCGGTAGTCGAGCGGCACCGGCCGCTCCACCGGCAGCTCCACCGCGCGCACCTCGGCGAAGGCCCGGGTAACCCGGAGCAGAGCCGAATCGTTCTCCAGGATCGAGCGCACCGACCGGGTCGCCGCCACCTGAAGGAATCGCGCCTCCCGGAGGAGCACCAGACCCAGGGTGTGGTCGAGCTCGGCGTCGGTCAACACCACGCCCTCTACCGGGGCGTAGCGCATCCCGCTGGGCGCTCGGGTTGGAAGCCGGCCGAGTTGAGCGTGGACGTCAGGGGAGGCATTGAGGAGAAACCAGCGCTCGCCGTCCGCGCTGAGCGCGGCGGCGGATTGGGTCCGGGGCACCGCGCGACGCGGGTCGGTCCGCGCGATGCGGCAAGGAGGGCACCAGCAGTTCCATTGGGGGAACCCGCCGCCAGCCGCGGTGCCGAGAAGAATGATCTGCATGTCTGAAACGCCGAGGGGCCCGCTTTCGCGAGCCCCTCGTCAGCTTCGTTGCCGCTAGAGCGTCGCGACGTAGGCGGTCACTTCCATCGTCATGGCGACGACTTCGGCCTCGGGCTTGGTCCACTGCATAGGGCTATCCTCCGATTGTTGAGCTACGAGCCATGGTGGCCTCGACAGGGATGTGGGTGAAGCCACCCAGTCGGGCCTGCCATTAGCCCGATCGCATCGAAGGTAACGCACGCAGCATGCCGCTCCCCGAGCTGAGGCTGGATCTCTAACGCAACCTCATAATGGGTAACCGAATAGCCGCGTAGAGCAGAACTTCGGCTCGGCTCGGTCTCCCCACTTCAAATGGGTGACTCCACCCAACTGCGCGATCTGGCCCAAGTCGGCGGAAGGTGGGCGGGATCGGAGACACGCTCCGGTTGCGCCTCGGTGGTCGCGGGGCTCCCCGATGTCCGGAACGCCATTCCCATGTTGCGAAAGCTCGCGTACTGCATCGCACGACGCCGACAGAACGCCGGAAACGCATTCTCCCGGAAGATTCCTGGAAGATCTGGCGGGTTCTGGATGTCATCCGACGAGAGAATCCCGTCGGCGGAGAGGTGCGGGAATGCCGTCTCGAACTCCCAGGTCATGTGATCCCAGGTGTGCAGGCTGTCGTGGTGGAACATATCGATGGTCTCGCAACGACGGAGCAGCGGGGGGAGCTCGCGGCGACTGTCCCCTATGACCAGCTCCCACCGCGACTGAACCTCAGGACGAACGAAATGGTCGTGGGGGGGCTCATCCGGGCTGCGTCCGATGTCTATGCTGTGCAGTTTGCCTACGCCGTTCCGGGCGAGTGCCTCGAGGATATGGGCAGTGGAGCCGCCGTAGAGCACACCGGTGTCTACCACGACCCGCGGGCGGGCCGCGCGAACCAGCAAGTACAGTGCTTCGCACTCGAAGACGCCGGTGGTGCCGAACCGGTACGGCCCGTCGAACCGGTCAAGTGCCGCCCGCCGCTGCTGGAACCACGTATGGAATTCGGACCGACGGTACTCCGCCAGCAGCCCCGGCGCCTCCACACCGAACTGCCGCGACAGCAAGGCGAGCAGGCGGCCGCGCTCCTCGTCCACCGAAGAGCGCCGGAGACGTGCCTTGAGCACCAGTCGCAGCACCGCCCGGCTGGGATGGCGAATCGCCTTTCCGGCCATGCGGAAGAACGGCCTGCTCAGAATCTGCCTCAACATCCCTGCCTCCCTCGGATTCGGTTTACCCTGAGGAAACAGATTGTACAGTACGGCTTAACGCAAGTTCTGTGGCGGGAGTCACCGGAAACAGCGGGAAAACGCGGGGTTGCGGGGCGTTGGGGGCGCGCCGCAAGGCCGCCGGGGTGGTCTTCCGAGCGAAGTGAAGGAGCCGAAACCTGCCTTGGTGCTTAGTTCCCGGGTCTGCAACGCCCTCGGCTAAGTCTGAAGGCCAAACTTCTTCAGGCGGTAGCGGAGGGTGTCCCGCGAAATACCGAGGCGCTGGGCGGCTCGGGTCTGGTTACCGTCGCACTCGAGCAGCGCCTGCTCGATGAGCGAGCGCTCCCACCGCTCCAGGTCCAAGCCGGGAGGAGGCAGCGAGGCCTGGCCGGCGACGGGCGCCAACGGAGCCAGCGAGGGTCCAGCGTCGAATGGGGCGAGCGCGGGCGTATTGAGCGACAGGTGCTCGGCGTCGAGGACCGGACCCTGACTCCAGAGGACCGCACGCTCGATCACGTGGCTCAGCTCCCGGACGTTGCCGGGCCAGGGATAGGAGCGGAGCATCTCTCGCGCGCTCCCCTCCATCCTGGAGACCGACTTGCCGTACTTGGCGGCGAAACGGGCGAGGAAGTGATCGGCGAGGAAGAGAATGTCCTCGCCACGTTCACGAAGCGGCGGGAGACGGAGCAGGATGACGGCGAGCCGGAAGTACAGGTCGCGCCGGAAGCGCTCGCGTTCGGTCTCGCGCTCCAAGTCGCGGTTGGTGGCCGCGAGAATGCGGACGTCGATCCGCCGGTCGCGGATCCCGCCCACCCGCCGCACCGTGCGCTCCTCCACCGCCTTGAGCAGTTTGCCCTGAAGCGACAACTCGATGTCGCCCACCTCATCGAGGAAGAGGAACCCGCCCTCGGCTGCCTCGAAGAGTCCGAGCTTCGACTCCTTGGCATCGGTGAAGGCGCCCCGCTCGTGGCCGAACAGCTCGGCCTCCATCAGGGTCGCCGGGAGCGCGGTGCAGTTCACCTCGATGAATGGCTTGCCCGACCGCGGGCTGGAGGTGTGGATGGTGTGAGCCACCAACCCCTTGCCGGTGCCGGTTTCGCCGGTGATGAGTACCGGCGGGGTTTCGTTGAGCAGCGCGATCTGGCGAGCCTGCGCCAGCACGCTCCGGATCGAGGGCGACTCGCCGATGACGTCGGCAAACGGAACCTCACTCGCCGCGCGGCGGCGGTAGTAGGAGAGCTCCTGCTTGAGCTGCGTCGTCTCGCGGGCCCGGTCGGCGAGGAGCTTGAGCTCCTCCAGGTCCACCGGCTTCTTCAGGTAATCGAAGGCGCCGAGCTTCACCGCCTCCACCGCCCCCTCGATGGTGCCGTATGCGGTCATGATGACGACCGGGATGGCGGGGTCGAATTCCCGGATCCGGCGCAGCAGCTCGATCCCGCTCATTCCGGGAAGGCGCACGTCGGAAAAGACCACGTCCGGGCGGAGGGTCTCGAGCAGGCTCATGGCCTGCTCGGCGTCGCCCGCCACCTCGGCCTCGTAGCCCGATTCCTGGAGAAAGGCCTTCACCGCTCGCGCCAGGGTGCGCTCGTCGTCCACGACCAGGATCGTGCCGCTCACGCTCCGTCTCCGGTGGGGAGCCGTACGCGCGCGGTGGTTCCCTCCCCCACCCGGCTCTCCAGCTCCAGCCGTCCGCCGTTCTGCTCCACGTAGCGCTTGGCGATCGCCAGGCCGAGGCCGGTACCCTCCTGCCGGGTGGTGAAGAAAGGCTCGCACACCGTCGCGAGCAGAGGCTCGGGAATCCCGCCGCCGGTGTCGCTCACCTCGATCGCCACCTCGGGCCGCGCGCCGGTACCGTTGCCGGCCCGAGCGGCGATCCGGAGCAGTCCGCCGCCCGGCATGGCGTCGAGCGCGTTGGAAACCAGCTCCAGCAGCGCCTGCTCCATCTGCATCGGATCGACGCGGACCTCCGGCAGAGTCGAGGGAAGATCCACCTGGAGCTCGACTCGGCGCTCGCGCAGCGGCTCGGCGAAGGCAGGCAGGAGGCTCTCGACCAGCCGGGGCACGCTCTCGGGCATGGGCCGGAACGGAGCGGGACGGCTGAAGCTGAGCAGGTGGCTGATCCGGCGGTCGAGACGGTCCACCTCGGCGATGATCGCGTCGAGCTGCTCGCCCGCGGCCGGGGAGTCCGGGTGGCGGCGCACGAACTGGGCGGCGGCGCGAAGGCTGGCGAGCGGGTTCCGAAGCCCGTGGGCCACCGCGGCCGCCATTTCGCCGATCGAGGCCAGCTTCTCCGACTGGACCAGTTGCGCCTGGGTGCTCTCGAGCTGGGCCACGTTCCCCCGCAGGCGCTCGGTCATCCGGCCGAAGGCCTGGGCCAGGTCGCCGATTTCGTCCCGGGAACTCGGGGTGATCGGGTGATCGAGACGGCCCTCGCCCACGACGGCCATCGCCCCGGTGAGATCGTGGATCGGTCGGGAGAGGCCACGGGAGATGATCCAGGAGGCGAGGAGTCCGGCGACCGGAGTGAGCACGATGATGAGCAGGAGGGTACGTCCCTCAGCGGCGAGAATTTCTTCCAGCCGGGCGTACGCTCCGCGCACGCTGGACTCCCGCGCGCGGCGGTACACCTCCCGGTTCAGCGCGGTGAGGGCGGGGAGCAGGCGTCCCTTCAGCTCGAGCTGGGCGATCCGGTAGGCCGCCTGCCGGTCCCCGGCCTGGTAGCGGGCCATGATGCTG
>JACCSE010000176.1 GCA_013813145.1 Gemmatimonadales bacterium | reverse complement strand
ACTCGAGGACAGCCATGGAACTCCTGATCTCCGCCCTCGCCGTCGCCGTCGTTTACTCGTTCCTCAGCCTCAGAGTCCTCCGCCAGTACGAGCGGGGCGTGGCGTTCTTTCTCGGGCGCTACTGGGGCACCAAGGGACCCGGCCTCATCTTCCTGCCGGCCGGCTTCGCCGCTCAGAAGCGGGTATCCCTCCGGATCCTGGCGCTCGACATCCCGCCGCAGGACGTGATCACCCGCGACAATGTCTCGGTCAAGGTCAACGCCGTCCTCTATATGCGCGTCACGGACCCGGCCAAGGCGGTGATCGAGATCGAGGACTATCTCTACGCCACCAGCCAACTGGCCCAGACCACGTTGCGCTCGGTGCTCGGCGAGGTGGAGCTGGATGAGCTGCTCTCCGACCGGGAGAAGATCAACGCGGTGCTCAAGAAGATCATCGACGAGCGGACCGACCCCTGGGGAATCGAGGTGTCCGCGGTCGAAGTGAAGGACGTGGATCTCCCCGATCAGATGAAGCGCGCCATGGCCCGGCAGGCCGAGGCCGAGCGGGAACGCCGCGCCAAGGTGATCGCCGCCCAGGGCGAGCTTCAGGCTTCCGAGACGCTGGCCCAGGCGGCGCGCACCCTCGCCACCGAGCCGAGCGCGCTTCAGCTCCGTTACCTTCAGACCGTCGCCGAAATCGCGGCCGAGAACAATTCGACCACGATCTTTCCGATCCCGATGGAGCTGTTCCGGCCGTTCCTGCAGTCGGAAAGGGCGCAGGGCACCCGAGAGGCGCCGAAGGTGGCAGACCCCGAGCCCTCCGGCACGCCGCTTCCCGCGGCGGAGATCTCGAACCTCATGTCCCAGCTCCGGATCGGGGCGGCGCGCACACCGTCCCAAGAGTAGCATGGCCGACAGCTCTCCCGTCCGGATCGATCGGCCCGCGCTGGAGCGGATCATCCAGCGCGCGGCGGAGCTTCAGACCGCCGACCGCGAGATCGGCGAGGATCTCACCTCCGACGAGGTGATGGCGCTGGGCCGGGAGGTGGGGATTCCGGGCCGGTACCTCCAGCAGGCGCTGCTGGAGGAGCGAACCCGGATCGTCACCGCCGGACCGTCCGGCTTGGCCGAACGACTCACTGGACCGGCCCAGGTCACGGCGCAGCGGGTGGTGCGCGGCGAGCGGGAAACCATCGAGGGAAGTCTCATCCGCTGGCTGGAGGAGCACGAGCTGTTCTGCGTGCAGCGGCATCAGCCGGGGCGGATAGCGTGGGAGCCGGCCGGCGGGATTCAGGCGACGATCCGGCGGGCCATGGGGGCGGCGGGGAACGCCAAGCGACCGATGATGCTCGCCCGCGCCGACGGCCTCGCGGCCACCATCGTCGGCCTGGAGCCGGGCTTTTGTCACGTCTCGCTGATCGCAACCGCGCGGAAGGCCCGGGGCGAAGCGCTGGGTGGTAGCGCCGCACTGGCGACGGCTGGAATGGCCGGAGCCGGGATCCTGGTGGCGCTCGGCGCCTTCCTTCCGGTTGCACTGCTGCCGGCCCCGCTAGCCTTCGGCATCGGCTATGGGCTCCTCCGCCGGTACGGGCCGGTGGTGTCCCGCATTCAGCTCGGGCTGGAGCGGGCGCTCGATCATCTCGAGCAGGGCCACCGCCCCGACCGCCTCTCTCCGGCGCAGCCGAAGATCATGGAGCTGCTGGCGAAGGAAGTTCGGAAGGCGCTGAAGTCCTCATAACTTCATCCCGAACGGGAAACCGCCATG
The DNA here is from genome assembly GCA_013813145.1 of Gemmatimonadales bacterium. Lineage (GTDB taxonomy): Bacteria > Gemmatimonadota > Gemmatimonadetes > Gemmatimonadales > GWC2-71-9 > CAVVWJ01. The sequence goes on along the minus strand of JACCSE010000176.1, from coordinate 4,578 downwards.
CCCACCATCACCCGCGTCGGCGTCCTCGGCTGCGGCCTCATGGGAAGCGGGATCGCCCAGACTGCCGCCGCCGCCGGATTCCCCACCGTCGTGCGCGACGTGGGCGATGCACTGCTGGACACCGGCCGCGCGGGCATCCGGAAATCTCTCGACAAGTTGGCTGAAAAGGGCAAGCTCGACCCCGCAACTCCGGACGCCGCCCTCGGCCGGCTTCGGTTCGTCACCGACCTCGACGCTCTCAGCGACTGCGACCTGATCATCGAGGCGATCACCGAGGACCTGGAGCTCAAGAACACCCTCTGGCGAGAGCTCGACGCGCTCTGCCCGCCTGCCACAATCTTCGCCTCCAACACCTCCAGCTTGAGCATCGCCGAGATGGCGGCCGCGACCGGTAGGCCCGACCGATTCGTCGGCCTGCACTTCTTCAATCCCGTGCCGCTCATGCCCTTGGTCGAAGTGGTGCGGACTGTTACTACCTCGCGTGACACCTTCGACGCGGCGCTCGACTTCTCCCGGCGTTTGGGCAAGGAGCCGATCGTGGCCCGCGACCGGTCCGGCTTCATCGTCAACCTGCTCCTGGTGCCTTTCCTGCTCGACGCCATTCGAGCCCTGGAGCGCGGGGTGGGGACGACGGCCGACATCGACCGCGGCATGCAGCTCGGCTGCGGACACCCGATGGGCCCGCTCACGCTGGCGGATTTCGTCGGGCTCGACACCACGGCGCGTATCGCGGACATCATGTTCGAGGAATACCGCGAGCCCCGCTACGCCCCGCCGCCCCTGCTCCGGCGGATGGTGGTGGCCGGCTTCCATGGGCGGAAGAGCGGTCGGGGGTTTTATGATTACTCCGCCACCCCCCCGGTGCCCATCGATCTCGGCCTCTGAGGAGACCAGATGCTCGGCTACGACTGGCCCAGGCTGCATGCGGCCCTCAACGACCTGCCCGTCGCCCTTCTGATCGCGGCGGTGCTCTTCGACCTCATCGCGGCGGCGACCCGGCGCACCGCCTTCCGCCAGGCGAGCCTCTACACCCTGGTTCTCGGCGCCGCCGGCGGCGCGGCCGCGGTGCTCTCGGGACTGCAGGCGGAGGAGACCATCGACCACGGCGACGCCGTGCACCAGGTGATGGAAACTCACGAGCTGCTCGCGTTCGTGACGCTGGGAATCTTCGGAGTGCTCGCGGCGTGGCGGCTCTTCCGGGAGAACCGGATGGGAGCAGTGGAGCGGTCGCTGACGCTGGCCTTCGCGCTCGGCGGGGCGGGCGTGCTCATCGCCACGGCGGTGTACGGAGGACGGCTCATGTTCGATCACGCAGCCGGGATCCCGACCGGAGTGCTGCGGACGGAAGCAGCGCAGCGCACCGGCGGACATGAGCATGCACCGGGTGAGGAGCATGGGCAGGAACAGGCGGCTCCCATCGATTCCGACACCAACTCTGCGGCGGGGCCGGGCGATCCGCCAGGCGGCCATACCCACGCGCCGGGCACCCCGGAGCACGGGCACTGACCGATGTCCGCGACGTCCTCATCCGCCGCCCTCCTCGCCGCCCTCGCGCTCTCCGCCTGCCGGCCGGACACCACCCGGCCCTCGTTCACTCCGCTTCCCGAAGCACCGGCCACCGAGATTCGGGTGCCGGCGCAGGAGGCCACCAGGCAACTCGCCGAGGCGCTCCGGGCCGACTCGCTGCCGCCCTCCCGAGTCCGCGTCCGCGATGGGTACATCGAGACCGGGTGGCTGGACTCCGCAACCGGCCGGCCCACCACCGAGCGCCCTCTCGGAACCGGCGTGATCCGCATCCACGCCTGGGCCGACCCCGGCCGCCCCGGCAACACCGTGCTCACCATCGAGACGCTCTACCGGGCGATGGCCGATCCGTCTCTCCCCCAGCGGGAGCTCGAGCGGCAGGTCCCGCCCGACCATCCGGCCGCGCTCAAAGTAGAGCGCATCCTGGAGGCTTTGCTCAAACGATACGGCGGGCCGCCGCCTCCCCAACCGCAGCAACCCGCCGCGCCCGCCATACCGCGCGACGAACCCACTGATGAGCAGCTCGAGCAGCCTGAGGAGTAGAAGCGGCCTGTCACCCTAAACCACGTACGCCCGCACCCAATCCTCCAACTGCGCCAGGTTGAGTCTCGCGTCCTTGCAGGGCCCGGACGGCAGCGTCATCGTGAGGCCGAGCACCGGCACCTTGCCGGCGACGTCATGCAGACCGCTTACCATGTCGCGCTCGCAAGCGACGGCCACCACCGCGCGGGGGCGGCGCTCCCGGATTACCCGCCGGGCGAGCTGCCCCCGGGTGGCCACGAACACCGGCACGCCGTACTTCCCGGCGATGCCCAGCACCCCGTCCAGGGTCTCCTTCGAGAGGCACCGGGGGATGAGCAGGAGAAGCTCCCCTTTCCCGACTTTCCTCCCGCGGACCAGCGCCAGCGCGTTGTAGACTTTGACCGCCGCGTTCTCCACCCAGTCGCGGCGGCCGAACCGCTCCGCCACCCGCGAGGTGAGCCGCATGAGCCGGAGGAAGGGCCCGCGTTCCGCCAGCCGCTCGGGGAGAAGCGCTCGACCGGTCTTATAGGAGAGGAGAAGGACGGCCCACCAGACCAGCAGCGCCACGGCGGCAGCCGCGAGCCCGACCCAGAGGATCTCCGGCAGCAGGCGATGGATCGAGGCGACGCGGGGGCCGAGGAGAAAGAGACCCAGCGCCACGACGCCCACTCCCACGAACAGCGCGGCCGCGGACCAGGCGAAGAACAGGACCGGTGATGAGTCGTAGTCGCCCTTGTTGGGCAGCGGACGGCCATCCCACTCATCCCATTCGTGGCCCAGGCGCCGGTCCACGTCGATGTGGATCAGTTGGGCTCGAGGCGTTTCCGACATAGGTCTCAAGATACTTATCTTTGGCCCATGCTGCCTCCCTCGGCGATCCGCGGCGCTTTCCGAACCGACCTGCGGGCTCGCGCCGCCTACGCCGAAGCAGCGGGCATCTACCGCATCCTTCCCGCCGCCGTCTGTCTCCCCGCCGATCGATTCGACCTCGTGGCGCTGGTTCGCTGGGCCGGCGAGACCGGCACCCCGCTGGTCGCTCGCGGCGCCGGCAGCGCGATGGGAGGAGGCAACGTGGGTGACGGTGTCGTGGTGGACCTCACCCGCCTGCCGACCCGCCTCGATCTCCATCCCGCCGATCGGGTCGCGATAACGAGCGCCAACGTCACTCTGGCCGAGCTGAACGCCGCCGCCGACCGCCACGGCCTCCGGCTCCCGCCCGATCCCTCCAGCGGGCGCTGGGCGACCCTCGGCGGAATGCTTTCCACCAACGCGGCCGGCGCCCGGTCGGTGCGCTACGGCAGCGTTCGCCGCTGGGTGCGCGCGCTGGAGCTCGTCACCGCGGACGGCGAGGTCGTCCGCCTGCGGCGCGGCGCGCCCGCCTCGCCGGCCCAGGCCGCGGCGCTCCACCGATTCGAGGCGGACGTGGCACCGGCGCTCCGGGAGGCGGCGGCGCTGGTGTCGCGGCGGTTTCCCCGCACCCGTAAGAACTCCTCGGGCTACGCGATCGACGCCTGGCTCGCCACCGGAGACCTGCTCGACCTCGTCATCGGCGCCGAGGGGACGCTCGGCTTCGTCACCGAGATCGAGTGGCTCCTCGACCCCCTGCCGACCGAGCGCGCGGGCCTCAGGATCCGGCTCCGCTCGCTGGACGAGATCGTCAAGGTTGTCGCCGCGCTGCTCGCGTCGGAGCCGTCCGCGGTGGAGCTGCTCGACCGCACCTTCCTGGACCTGGTGCGAGACCCGTCCGACGCCGAGCTCGATGCCGCCGAAGCGGTCCTCCTGGTGGAGATCGAGCGCTCCGATCCGGAGGCGCTCAGGGGCGCGGTGGACGCCGCCGCCGAGTCGGTACGCGGCATCGCCGCCGGGGTAGACACCGCGCTCTCTCCCGCCGCGGCCCAGCGGCTCTGGGCGCTGCGCCACGCGGCGAGCCCGATCCTGGCCGGCCTGCCGGAGGAGCGGCGCTCGCTCCAGGTGATCGAGGACGCCTGCGTGCCGGTGGACCGGATGGGCGACTACATCCGCGCGGTCCGCCGGGCCGGCGCGGCACGCGGCATCCCCGTGGTCGTCTTCGGTCATGCGGGCGACGGCCACGTCCACGTGAACCTGCTTCCTGAAGTCGCGCGCCCCGGCTGGGAAGCGGCCGTCTCCAGCCTTCTCGACGAGATCACCGGGACTGTCGTGCGGCTCGGCGGCACACCGTCGGGGGAGCACGGCGACGGCCGGCTCCGGGCCGGACTGCTCCGGCAGGTCTATGGTGACGAGGTCGTGGACCTCTTCGTCCGAATCAAGCACGCCTTCGACCCCCGAGGTATCTTCGCCCCCGGCGTGATCCTTCCGTCGGCCGACCCGCCGATCAGCCGGCTCAAGGTCGGGGCCGGAGCCATTCCGCTTCCGGAGGACATTGCGAGGGCATTGAGGGAGATCGAGAGGAAAGGCGGATATGGAAGGTGTAGGTTGGAGCTGGTATGAGATGGCTGGTGGCTATCGGCTATCGGCTATCGGCTATCGGTCCCGCAGCACCAACCCTCCGCC
>JACCSE010000160.1 GCA_013813145.1 Gemmatimonadales bacterium | reverse complement strand
CGTGTGGATCGAGGTGAAGACGCTCCCGGAGGCGCATGACTGCGCGTTGCTCGGAGTGATGGATCGGGGGCCGGCGCCGCAGCGCTACGCGGTGCACAGCTTCGACCATCGCATCGTGCGGCGGCTGGGCCGCACCCGTCCGGAGCTCAAGCGGGGGATCCTGCTCTCGGCCTATCTCGACGATCCGGTGGCGGCGATGCGCGCGGTCGGCGCGACGACGCTGTGGCAGGAATGGCTGCAGGTGGATCAGGAGCTGGTGGGTCAGGTGCACGCCGCGGGAGGTACGCTGATCGCGTGGACCGTGAACGAGGTGGGCGATCTGGAGCGGCTGGCCCGGCTGGGTGTGGATGGCCTGTGCGGCAACTACCCGGACCGCATCCGGGTGGCGCTCGCCACCCGGATGGAAGAGCCGCTCCGGGCCTGAGTCGGTCAGCCGCCGCCGGGCGTTGCTTCCGCCTCGGCCGGCGGCGGCTCCGGAGCGGATGGCTGCGTCGCCGCCTCGGTGGCGGGGGTGCGCTGCTTCCGGGCTTCGCCGATCTGCCGCTCCAGACGGACGATGTCGCGCTCGAGGTCGTCCAGCCGAAGGAGGAGTGCGTCGATTCGCCGCGGCTCCGCCTCAGCGCCTCGCTCCCGTCGGTGAATCAGCAGGCCGAGGTCGCGCGCGGCGTTGTCCTGTCGACGGCGGAGCCGCAGGAGCTCGATCTGGAGCCTGCCCTCGTCCAGCGCCGACTGGGCCTTCCGGCCGAACGCCTCCAGCTCCTGGTTCACGCGGTCGAACAGTGTCGATCTGGTCATCGGTTCCCCCCACTCGTATCGGGCCGAACGCAATCCACCCTGCTGAATCATACACGCGAAATGGGGGACGGGGCCTGAAGCCACGTCCCCCGTCGGGTGGGCGACGTAAGCGTCGCCCCTACCGTGTGCTGTTGCTGCCCCGCTGCCCCCCTGCCCCGCTACGCACCTGCCGGATAGACCGACACCTTCTGCCGGTCCTTGTCCTTGTACTCGAATTTGACCACCCCATCCACGAGCGCGAACAGAGTGTCGTCGGTGGCGCGGCGCACGTTCTTGCCGGGGTGGAACTTGGTGCCCCGCTGGCGCACGATGATATTGCCGGCAATGACCTTCTCGCCCCCATAGTGCTTCACGCCCAGGTACTTGGGGTTGCTGGTCCGCCCGTTCCGGCTGGAGCCTACGCCCTTCTTGTGTGCCATGCTGTCCTCAGCCCAGCTTGAGATCGGTGATGCGGACCTCGGTATAACGCTGCCGATGCCCGGTCTTACGCCGGTAATTTTTCCGCCGCTTGAACTTGAAAACGTAGATCTTGGGCTCCTTGCCCTCACCCACCACCTCGGCCTCCACCGCCGCACCCGCCACCAGCGGCGTGCCGGCCCGGACCGTGTCGCCGTCGGAGGAGAGCAGCACCTCATCGAAGGTGACCTTGGCCCCGGCTTCGGCGTGCATTAGGGGGAGGCGGAGGGTCTTGCCCTTCTCTGCGCGAAACTGCTTGCCCAGGGCCCGGAAGATCGCGTACATGGAACGCCTTACTGAGGGTGGTCGAGAGTTAGCCTCTAAACGTAGATGGGAGAGGGGCTTGGTGCAAGGGTGCTAGGGCTATCGGGCACTGGGTCAATGACCCAGTGCCGGCTATCGGCTATCAGCTATCGGTCCTGAAGCACGAGCCTCCGCTCGCTCGGACCGATAGCCGTAGCCGATAGCCGATAGCCGATAGCCATCCCTCACAGATCGAACCGCAGCTCCAGCCCCACGTATCGGCTCTGCCGTCGAAAGAACTGTCGTTGGGTAGACAACCCGTCGTGGGCGATCAGGGCGACGCCGATCTCGCGGCCGCTCCCGGTTGGCAGGGCCATTCCCAGCCGCGCCGACGTGCTCACCCGCCAGGCGGTGGCCGCGTCGGCGGCGAAGAAGACTCCACCGGTCGGATGCAGCCGGCTGCCGAGCACGTCGAGGGCCGGGCGGCTCTTGAAGTCGATGGCCGCCGCGCCGCTGGCGCGGGGCAGCCCCAGCCCGTCCACGACGGCGTAGCTCGCGCTGGCCGAGAAGCGCCAAGGGCCCGCGGTGTACCCGGCCCACGCACCCAGCACCTCGCGGCTCCAGTCCAGCCGTCGGGTGGCGAAGCGGTCGCCGTATTCGTCGCCTAGATGACTGCTCTCGTGATAGAGTCGGAGGGTGAGATCCCACCGGCCCAGCGCGGCCGTAGTGTTGATCCCGACTACCCAATCGTGACTGATCATCGCACTCTGCGCGTCCTCGAGGCTGAACCGCGCATAGACCTGGGAGCCGAAACCGAGGGAAATCGGGTGGGGGCCGCCACGGAGGGAGACGAGGGGGAAGTCTTCACCCAGCGCGACCTCGGCCTCCTGCTCCCGTCCGAACTGGCTCTCACCGCGGCGAGCGGAGATGACCCGGGCGACGAGGCCGTGAACGCGAGGCGAGGCGGAGGGCAGCTCGAAGTCGGGCATGGGGGAAATGTCCGCGCCCTGGCCGGGCAGTGGACGCTGCATGAGCGACGCCAATGCGAGCGTCGCGACACCGACTCTCAGGATGCTTGACAATGTCTCGTCGCTTCAAGATGTTCCGCGGGCCATCGGCCTGAACCTACGCATCGGACGGAGCGGGCGGAAGGAGCTTCCGGTCCGTCAACATCCCCCGATCACGGCCGGTTCCCGACTTCGTCGCGGAGTAACCTCATGTTGTGGAGCTCGATTCTCGTCGCCTCGCTCGTCACCAGCTACGGTCCCGCCGCTCCGGACACCAACGTCACCATCCGGGTGGACTCGGCGCGGAAGGAACTGACCATTACCGCGGGGCCGTACGACCTTCCGAATATGCCGCCTATGGCGGACCACGCCATGATGAACTTCGGCACGTCGCACGATACGCCGGTCCATCAGTTCGAATGGCCGCTGGAGGGATGGTTCCGCGGATTCCGCATCGGGTTGGTGGACGCGAAGGGCAACGAAGTGCCCCGGGACGTCATCCACCACCTCATCATGGTCAACTTCAGCCGGCGGCAACTGGTCTACTCGGCCGCGGAGCGACTGATGGGTGCCGGCACCGAGACGGAAGACGTCTCGGTGCCGAAGACGATCGGGGTGCCGATGACGACCGGTATGCGGCTGGGGATGTACGTCGCCTGGCACAACGACAGCGGCAGAGACCTCGAGGGCGTCTATCTCAAGGTCACGATGCTCTGGACCCCGAAGAATCAGAACCCTCAGCCGGTCAACTCGCTCCCGCTGTACATGGACGTGAATCTCACCGTCGGCGGGAGCAACACCTTCGATGTGCCCCCGGGCAAATCGGAGAGAGCGCACCAGTTCACCCTTCCAGTGGCCGGCCGGCTTCTGGGAGTAGGCGGGCACCTGCACGACTACGGGGTACGGGTCCGGCTGGAGGACGTCGAGAGTGGAAAGGTGATCACCACCGTCGCCGCCACTCGCGATTCCGCGGGAAAGGTCAGCGATATCGGCCAGGAGCTCTTCGGGGTGACCGGCCAGGGATTGCGGCTCAAGGCCAATCATCCCTACCGGGTCGTCGGCGAATACGACAATCCGACCGGCAAGACACTGGTGAAGGGGGCGATGGCGAGCATGGTCGGGCTCTTCGTGCCCGACGAT
>JACCSE010000155.1 GCA_013813145.1 Gemmatimonadales bacterium | reverse complement strand
CCGCTCGCGCCCGAGGCGCAGGCGGCGAGCAGCAGCGACCCCGCGGCCAGCGCGATGGGACGCACGCGTATCCCCCTCACTTGATGGTGCTGACCCGGGTGGTCTGCCGGAGACTGATCGGCACCGGCTTGGGCGTGAACTCGGCAGACATCCGCAGGGCGGACGACAGCTCCCACTCGCCACCGAGATACTGGCCGTCGGGGCTCACGAGATAGCTGCCCTTGCCGCGGCCGGTCCCCTCGATCCGCGCCGGGCCACTGGGGGTGGGCTGCGAGCCGGCTATGTCCGCCGTGTAATCGGTGGCGACCCGCACCGCCTTGCGCGGCTGCCTGGGCTCAGTGGCGCCGGTGCGGTAGGTGGTCACCCTCCGCACGGTGACCGAGTCCGCTCCATCGCCGGTCGTCGCGACCGTGGTATCGGCCCACGACTCACCGGGACTGAGGCCGGCCCGGACCCAGGGAAAGAAATCGCTGAGCAGCCCCTGGACCTGCGCCGCGGCGGGGCTGGCGCTCGCCGCCTCGAGGCGGCCAGGCCTGCCCTCTCGAGTGACGAAGGAACGGTACGCAGTGCCGCGGACGCTGTCGAAGACCGCGCGCGGGATGGGGGTGGTGCTGTCGCCGCGCATCGAGTCCACCACCACCCGCATCGCCTTGCCGCCGGCGCTGTCCTTCAGCGTCACCGTGATGAAGCTGGTGGTGTGGAAGGTGAGGGACTGCTTTCCCTGCCCCGCGGAGGACGCGTCCACTTCCTGGCTCAGTGTCTGGTCGATCCGGTACCGCGTGGTGGTCTGCGCGGTGCCCATGGCCATCAAGGCCAGTGCCATGGAACCGAGAGCGGTCCAGCGGAACGGTTGGCGAGGTGACATGGCCTGGAAGGTAAACCAACGCGGCCCCCGGAACGAGTCCGGGAGCCGCACTGGTCGCGCCGTAAGCCGAGTTCTGTTCCCCGCGTTTCCGCGGGGGATGGTCATCTGTCTCCGGCGGCCGTCGCCGACCGCCTCCAGCAGCCTACCCGCGGCTCACCGTTGCCCGAAGGCTCGGGTGGGGGCGGTGTGGGTCACACCTCGCCGCTTATTTGGCCTTGCTCCGACTGGGGGTTACCGTGCCGCCGCTGTTGCCACCGGCGCGGTGGGCTCTTACCCCACCGTTTCACCCTTGCCTGATCCCGCTTGCGCGGGCCATCGGCGGTTTGCTCTCTGTTGCCCTATCCGTCGCCTCTCGGCGCCCAGGCGTTACCTGGCAGTCTACCCGTTAGAGCTCGGACTTTCCTCGGAGGGGTCGGCTCCTCCGCGACCATCGCGCGCGGCCAGCAAGCGAAGATATTTGAGCGAAAGGGGTTATGGAAGGGCTTTTGGCTATCAGCTATCGGCTATCGGCTATCGGTCCAAGCGAGCGGAGGCTCGGTGCTGCAGGACCGATAGCCGATAGCTGATAGCCAATAGCCACCTCATCCTTCCCCCAACCTCGCCAACCCCCGCTCCGCCTGGCGCACGAACGGCTGGAGCGTCGTGTCAGCGCCGCCCCACTGGGCCAGCACCTGCTGGTACTCCTGGCGGGCTTCGGCCCGGCGGCCGAGCTGCTCGTAGGCGGCGCCGCGGAGAAGGCGAACCCGGCCGAGCATCCCCCAGCGCGAATCGAAGCCGCCGGTGCGGAGCGTCGCGGGCTCGAAGTCCTGGAGCACCCGGAGGGTCGTCCGGTACTCGCCCAGTAGATAGTAGGCCTGGGCCGCCAGCGGGCGCCGGTAGGTGGCATACATCCAGTGCTTCTTATCGGCGGTGTCCGGCTCCGCCAGCGCCCGGCGGGCCTCGGTCGAATCGCCCCGGTTGAGCGCCAGCAGTGCCCGAACCTCTTTGGTGAGCGGGTCGCCCGTGATCGCGCGATACTCGGCGATGGCGGTGTTGTCCCCGGCTGGACCGGTGAACAGGCCGGCGCGCCGCTATGCGCCAGATGCGCCCGCTTTTCCGAGGGGGCCATCCGGCCCGCTTCGGCGGCACTCTGCCACACCTGCCGAAGCGAAGCCGCCGGGCCGCCCACCGCCGCGTAGAGCTCGCCCAGCACCACCCGGCGCCAGGACTCGTCCGAGGCACTTGGCCCGTCCGGCTTGTGGTGGTGGACCACCTCGCGCCGGACCTGGTCCGCCAGGTCGAGCGCCTTGGCCGCGTTCGTCAGATCGCCCTGATAGGCAAAGACATTGGCCGCGGCGGCGATGTCGTAGACCACGGTGGGCGCACCCTGGTAAGGCCGGAAGTCCTGTGGGGCCATGGTGTCGAGCGCGGTGCGGAGCTGCGCCGCGGCCCGGTTCACGTCGCCCGAGGCGAAGCGGATCCGCGCCTCGACGAAGGGGAGCTCGGGATGCACCGGGGAGGTCTGGCGGAAGCGGTCCACCTCGGCGAGCGCCGCGGTGTAGTTGCCGGAGGCGACGTACGCCTCGACCATCGCGCCGTGGGCCCGCAGGGTCGCCGGCTGGGACGCGACCCAGGTGCGGGCGGTGGACAGCGCCTCGGTCCGGGCCCGCCGCACCGCGCCGCTCAGCGCGGTGCTGTCGAGCAGCATGAGGCCGTCAGCGCCGGTGGCCAGGGCGAACGAATCGGGTGCGACCAGCGCGTAATAGGGCCGCGCTCCCGCCGCCGAGGCGAGCATATTCTGGACGTGGTCGTACGCCAGGGCATAGTCGGGGTCCAGCGTGAGCGTCCGCCTGAAAGCGCGGAGCGCCTGGGTCCAGGCCGGTGCCTGGTTCACGCCGGTCGTGTCGTGGAACCAGGTCTCGCCCAGGCCGTACCAGGCATCGGCGTCCGCCGGGTCGCGGGAGAGGAGCTGCTGGTACAGGCCGCGGGCATCGGCGAACTCGCCGCCGATGAAGGCCCGGTACGCGCTGATGACGGTCCGGTCGTGCGCGGGAAGGTTGGCCGAGTAGGCGGTGGCTCGGACGATGGCACGGTCGGCGATCGGGTCCTCGGTGCCTACCAGCCACCCGCGCGTCAGCGCCAGCTTGTAGTAGGCCAGTCCGAATGCCGAGTCGATGGCCACCGCCCGGCCCAGCTCGCGCTCGGCGCCGGCCAGATCCCACCGGTTGAGCTGTTCCACCCCGGTCAGGTAGGCGCGGTAGGCGGCGAGCGATTGGGTGGTGGAGCGGGCCAGCCCGATCTGCACCTCGTTGGGCGCGCCGGACAGGTCGAGGAGCTTGGCGGCGAGTTGGTCGAACAGCGGCCGAACGTCCTCGGCGGCGCGGTCGTCCACTCGGGCAATTTCTACCCGGGCGCCGCTGGCGACATCGTATACCCGCGCCACCAGGTGCAGCGAGTCACCGGCCTGAGTGAAATCGCCGAGGACCACGGTCCACACACCGGCGTCGCGGGCCACCCGGCGCGCCATCTCCAGTCCCACATCCTGCCCGGGCTTCAGGTCGTGCTGTGCCAGGAGGTCGTGCATCCGCTCGTGGTCCACGACGGTCAGGTCGTTCCACTGCGAGAGGTTGAGCCCCAGCATGCTGACGCTCCCCTCGCGAATCCACTCAGCCGACCGATCGTCGCGCAGATTGTCGAACGGAAGGATCAGCATCGAATGCCGGGGGTTCACCCCGGCGGGCGGTCCGTCGCTCCGGCCGACCAACCCGACCGACGTGCCCACTGCCGCCAGCGTGATCACCGCCGCCGCCGCCAGCCCGCGCCGGCTCTTTCGGAGCGGCGGGAACACCCGTTCGCCGGCCAGCGCCTGTCGTAGTTCCTCGCCGGTCTGCCAGCGGTCGGCGGGCTGCTTCTCCAGCGCCCTCATGACCGCGGCGGCCAGAGGGCGGGGACAGTCGGACCGCACCTTGTCGATCGGCACCGGGCGCTCGGCGATGTGGCGGGACACCACGACCCGGTTGCTCCCCTGGAACGGCGGGTGTCCCGCCAGCATCTCGTAGGCGACGACGCCGAGTGCGTAGAGGTCGCTCCGGCGGTCCACCTCCTCGCCGGCGGCCTGCTCCGGGCTCATGTAGCTGGGTGTGCCCACCGCTACGCCCTGGCCGGTGCTCGCGTCTCCCGTCTCCAGGGCCATGGCGCGGGCGATGCCGAAATCGGCCAGCATGGCTCGGCCGGTCCCCTCCTCCAGCAGCACGTTCTCCGGCTTCACGTCCCGGTGGACTACCCCGGCTCGTCCGGCCGCGTCGAGCGCGGCCGCGAGGTCCGCCAGGATACGGCCGACCTCCCGCGGGTCGAGCCGACCTTCGCGGACGAGCCGCTGGCGGAGGCTCTCGCCGGCGACCTCATCCATGACGTAATAGAGGAGTCCCTCGGCCGCCCCCGCCGCGTGTACCGCGACGATGCTGGGGTGTCTGACCTTGGCGATGGTGCGCGCCTCCGCCAGGAAGCGGCGCACGATGGACGGATGGGCGGCGAGCTCGGGGTGAACGACCTTGATCGCGACCCGCCGGTCGAGCGCGCTGTCGGTCGCGAGGAAGACCACCCCCATCCCTCCGCGTCCCAACTCGCGCTCGAGCCGGTAGTGCGGCTCCAGCGCGCCCTGCAGGGTCGCGAAGAGATCGGCGGTCGGGTGGCTCATGGCGAACCTGTGTAGGGGCCGGCCGGGAAATATACCGCGTAGTTCACCGGACGGCCCCTCTTGGATGCATCACCGCCGTAAAAGGTTGCTCGGCGCGACGATTGGAGGTGTTCCTGGTTGAACCCAGTTTGACGTCGGCCCGCCATCCTATTGCACCAGCAAGGGGAGAAGGATCGTGGACTACGTCGCCGGATCAGGATCGACCACCGTGGCCGCGGTGCTGTTGCCGGGGGAACGGACCAGGGTAGACGCGGCCGGGAGCGGGTGCTTCGCGGTGCTGCACCGGGACTCGATCCCGGATGCCGTCAGAGTGGTGCGGGAACGGCCGGTGGACGCGGTGCTGGTCTCGGTGCACTGCTGCGGGCCCGAGCAGATCGAGGCGGTGGGCCGCCTGGTGCGGGAGTTCCCGGAAATTCCCACCGTTGCGCTCATTTCCCAGCACGATCCCGGCGCCACCGAAGCCCTGCTCCGGCTCGGCGCCACGGGGGTGCGCCAGGTGGTGGACGTCACCTCGCCCGCGGGGTGGGGCAGGCTCCGGCTGGTGGTGGGCCAGCCGGCGACGCGGGCCGTATCCCGGATCCAGGCCCCAATCCTTCGGGCGCTCGACGACGCTCCGCCAGACTCCCGGCTCTTCCTCGAGGCGATGATACGGCTCGCGCCCGATACCCCCACCGTCACGGCACTGGCCGAGCGGCTTTACGTGCGGCCGAGCACGCTGATGTCGCGCTTCGCCCGGGCGGGGCTGCCGTCGCCCAAGAACTACCTGTCCGCCATCAGGCTGCTCCACGCGGCGCACCTGTTCGAGATCTCGGGCCTCTCGGTAGCCGACGTGGCATACCGCCTGGAATACTCCTCGCCCCAGAGCTTCGGGCGGCACCTGCGTGCGATGCTCGGCGTGACGGCGCTGGAGTTCCGGAAGCGATTTCCGTTTCCGGTGGCGCTGGAGCGGTTCGTGGGGTTGATGATCGAGCCGTACCGGGAAGTCTGGCGGGAGTTCCACCCTATGGCGGGGTCAGGG
>JACCSE010000121.1 GCA_013813145.1 Gemmatimonadales bacterium | reverse complement strand
CTTTCGCACCAGCCCGCGTGAGGCGAGGCTGCTCGATCCGCAGCAGCGGCTCTGGCTCGAATGCGCCTGGGAGGCCATGGAGGACGCCGGGTACCACGGCGCAACCTGCGGAAAGTCGGTCGGGGTGTTCGCCGGCTCCAGGCTCAGCACATACCTGCTGCAGAACCTGTGCGGGGACCGTCGGCAAGTCGAGCGACTCGCGACCGCGGAGGATCCGGAGGCGTACCAGATCCTGCTGGGCAACGACAAGGATCTTCTCGCCACCCGCACTTCCTACCTCCTCGATCTACGCGGTCCCAGCATCGCCGTGCAGACCGCCTGCTCGTCCTCGCTGGTCGCGGTCGCCCAGGCATGTCAGAGTCTGCTCACCTACCAGTCTGACTTGTGCCTCGCCGGCGGCGCCTGCGTGGTGGTTCCCTCGGTGCAGGGCTACCGTTATCAGAAGAGCGGCATCTCCTCGCCGGATGGTCGCTGCCGGGCCTTCGACGCGCGGGCCGAGGGAACGGTCTTCAGCGACGGTGTGGGCGTCGTGCTGCTCAAGCGGCTCGACGAAGCCGTCGTGGACGGCGACGCCGTGTACGCCATCATCCGGGGCTTCGCCGTCAACAACGACGGGGCGGGGAAGGTGAGCATCGCGGCACCGAGCGTGGATGGCCAGGCCGAGGTCGTGGCACTCGCGCAGGCCGTGGGGGGCATCGAGCCGCGGTCGGTCACCTATGTCGAAGCCCACGGCACCGGCACCGCCCTGGGCGACCCTATCGAGGTCGCCGCGCTGACCAAGGCGTTCCGCCTCGGCACCGATGCGACGGGCTTCTGTGGACTGGGTTCGGTGAAGACCAATGTCGGCCATACCGATGCCGCGGCGGGCATCGCCGGGTTGATCAAGACCGTGCTCGCGCTCACTCACCGGCAGATCCCGCCTACGCTGCACTTCGAGACGCCCAATCCGGCGATCGATTTCGAGCGTAGCCCATTCTTCGTGGTCCGGCAGCTCCTTCCCTGGCGCAGCGACGGATCACCCCGGCGCGCGGGCGTCAGCTCCTTGGGGGTCGGCGGGACGAATTGCCACCTGGTAGTGGAGGAAGCCCCAGCACCGGAATCGCCGGCTCCAGCAGTGGAGCGTCCTCGCCACCTGCTCGCGCTTTCGGCCCGAAGCGAAGTGGAGCTGCGAGACCTCGCCAAGCGGTACGCCGACCACTTGTCATCCCGGCCGCAGGATTCGCTCGCCGATTTCTGTTTCACCTCCAACACCGGCCGCGCCCCCTTCCAGCATCGCCTTGCCCTCGATGCCGGGACGGCGGCGGAGCTGCGCGAGCGGCTCACGGCGGGTGCCGCCGGTGACGCTGCCCGCGTCGCTACGGATCCGGGCGGTCGGTCTTCCATCGCGTTCCTTTTCACCGGCCAGGGCGCGCACTATCCGGGGATGGGTCGCGATCTGTACGCCACGCAGCCCGTTTTCCGTGCCGCGCTCGAGCGATGCGACCGCTTTCTGCACTCCTCGTTCGAGCGCTCCCTGCTCGAGGTGCTCTACCCGGCGCCCGGCGTCGCACCGCTGCTGGCCCGCGCGGACTATGCGCAGCCGGCCCTGTTCGCGGTGCAGGTGGCGCTGGCCGAGCTGTGGC
This sequence comes from Gemmatimonadales bacterium, assembly GCA_013813145.1. Taxonomy (GTDB): domain Bacteria; phylum Gemmatimonadota; class Gemmatimonadetes; order Gemmatimonadales; family GWC2-71-9; genus CAVVWJ01. Next base: position 6,856 of record JACCSE010000121.1, on the reverse strand, counting down.
GCTCCTGGGGCGTCATGCCGGATGTGGTGCTGGGGCACAGCATCGGCGAGCTGGCCGCTGCCTGCGTCGCAGGCGTGTTCACCGTGGAGGACGGTCTCCGGCTGGCTGCCGAGCGGGGGCGCTTGATGCACGCGCTGCCGGAGCCGGGAATGATGGCCGCGGCGCTGGGGCGTGAGGACCAGGTGATGCGGGCGATAGCGTCGCATGGGGGCGCCGTTTCCGTGGCCGCCGTCAACGGACCCGGGCAAGTCGTCGTGTCGGGGGCCAGCGCCGCGGTGGAGGCTGTGCTGGCCGCGCTGCGTGCCGAAGGAGTTGAAACGAGGGTGCTGCGCGTTTCGCACGCCTTTCACTCGCCGGTCATGGATCCGGTGCTCGATGCATTCGAGCGGGCGGCGACCTCGGTGCGCTTCGGCCGCCCCCGGGTGGACTTCATCTCGACCGTGACCGGCGCACCGGTGGACGCCGAGATCGCTACGCGGGCCTACTGGCGCGATCAGATCCGATGCCCGGTGCGCTTCGCCGACGCGCTCGCCGCTCTCCAGAAACGCGGACCGACGGTGCTCGTCGAGATCGGGCCTCATCCAGTGCTGCTCGGGATGGCTCGGCTCAGCTCGACCGGCTCGTACCTGGAGTTCTTGCCGAGCCTCGCTCGCAATCGCGCTGACTGGGAGGCCATCCTGGAGAGCCTCGGCCGGCTCTACGAGCGTGGGGTTGCCATAGACTGGCGCGGCTTCGACGCTCCCTACCCGCGCCGCCGCCTTCACCTGCCGACCTACCCGTTCCGTCGCCGGCGTCACTGGGTCGAGCCCCCCGGCCCGCTCGATTCGTCGCCAGCCGTGAAACCCGCGGAATCCAACTCGCTGCTGGGCCGCCGGCTGCCGCTCCCGTTCTCGTCGGAGATCCGTTTCGAGGCTCGGCTTTCACGCCGGTCGGTGCCGCACCTTGACGACCACCGGCTCTTCGGAACCGTGGTCGTCGCGGCGTCGAGCAGCCTGGCAATGTTCCTTGCGGCGGCGGAAGCCGCGTTCGGGTCTCGAGCGTGCATCCTGGAGGAGACGGCGTTCCTGCGACCGCTCGTCATTCCGGAGAATGGCGCACGCGTCGTCCAGGTCGTGCTGGCGCCGGTGCCGAACGAGGAAGGCACGTACGGTCTGCAGCTCGTGAGCCGGTCGGACCTGTCCCAGCCCCACGTTGCCGGCGCATGGACGCTCCACGCGACGGGGCGCCTGCGGCTGCCGGACGCACTGCCCACGGAGCAGGCGGATCTCGAAGCCCTGGTGCATCCGGGGGCGTCCGCCGTCAGTGGACGGACGTTTTACGAGGAGGCTTGGGCACCCGGTGCCAACACCGGTCCTGCCTTTCGCTGGATCGAGAGGATCTGGCGGTGGGACGACCAAGCGGTGGCACAGGCGGCACCACCGGACCTTTCCGATGAAGGGGAGCATTACCCGCTGTCACCCGGAGCGATCGAAGCGTGCTTTCAGACGTTGTTCCACGGCGGCGAGTTCGAGACCAGGGCCCTGGCGGAGCAGGGCGTTCTGTACGTGCCGTTCACCATCGAGCGCTTTGCGTTCCATGGACGCCCTCCCGCGCACCGGATGTGGTGCCAGGGCCGGGCGCGGGAGCGCTATTCCGTGGACGCGCCAGCCAAGGGCGGCGACATGCGGTTGCTCGACGACATGGGGCGGGTCATCGCCGAGATCACCGGATTCGAGGTCCGGCGGCTGCGACGCGATGCCGTTCGACATGATGGCATGGACCGGCACGATCTGCTCCACCGGATCGTCTGGGAGCCGCAGGCGGTCGGGGCGGCCAGCAAGCCGGTGGCGGGTAACTGGCTGATACTTGCCGGCGGCACCGGCGCCGGCGCCCATCTCGCCGCCGCGCTCGAAGAACGAGGCGCCTCCTGTCTTGTGATCGATTCCCGGGATCTTGATGCACTCCGAGCCCGGCTCAGGCAACCGGACCGGGGGTCGCTGCGCGGGGCAATCTACCTCCCGGGGCCGGACCCAGCCGCGGGGGAGGCCGAATGCACGGAGCTGCTTGACCTGGTGCAGACCCTGGCCTCCGAGCCCGCTCCCCTGCGCCTATGGCTGGTGACGAGGGGCGTCCATGCCGTGCTGTCGGACGAGGCGCTGCCTGGCGCACGACAGGCGGCGCTGTGGGGCATGGGTCGCGTCATCGCGCGGGAGATCCCTTCGCTCGGGTTCACGTGCGTGGACCTGGATGGCGATATGTCGGAGCTGCCAGGCCTGCTCAATGAGATCGAGGCTGGAGGCGAGAGGGAAATCGCGATCCGGCAGGATCGACGGTATGTGGCCAGGCTGGTGCCATACAGTCTTCCGCGCGGGCCGCGGGCAGCCGCCCTTTCTTTCCGCACGGATGTCACCTACCTCGTCACCGATGGACTCTCGTCCCAAGGGCAGTGCGTCGTAGACTGGTTGATTCGGCATGGTGCACGGCACCTGATCCTGACGGCCTCGGCGAGCTCGTCCGCCCCGGACCCTCCGACCGACCCGTCCGACGAGGCGGGGGTTGAGCTGCGGCTGGTCCAAACCGATTCGCTCGATCCCGCGGAAACCGTCAGACGCCTGCGCCAGATGTGGCCGAACATGCCGCCGCTCAAGGGAATCGTTCATCTCGATCTCCCGATGGATGACGGAGTCCTTCCGGCCCAGACCCGCGAGCGGTTCGACAGCGTACTGGCGGGGGCCGCGCTTGGATGGGCGCTGCACGAGGAGACCCGTACCCTGCCGCTCGACTGCTTCATCTGCTTCTCAACCAGCGCCGCACTGCTGGGTACTCCCGGGCAGAGCAGCTACGCCGCGGCAGGAGCCTCGCTCGACGCGCTGGTCCAGCACCGCCGGCAGCAGGGGCTGGCGGGCTTGAGCGTCAACTGGGGACCATGGGCCGAAGTCGGCAAGGCCGCCGTACTTCCGGCGGCGCTCCAAGAGCGTCTTCGGCGCCAGGGCTGGACGCCCTTGCCGACGGACACGGCGCTGGAGGTGCTCGGTGCGTTGCTACGGTCGGATGCCGTCCAGATGGGCGTGCTTCCGATTGACTGGGCGGTGTATCTCGCCGCGCAGAGCCCGGGTGAGTCCCATCCTCTGCTGCAGCGAGTGGCGCGGGGGAACGACGTGAAGCCTGGGGTGGAGGCACCTGGACCTGCGGCGAGCGATTCACCGGGTTCGCTGGTCGGCTACCTGCGCCAGCGGGTGGCGGAGGTGCTCGGGGTGGGAAGCGACGAGGTACCCGACGGCGAGCCGCTGCTCGACCTGGGCCTCGACTCGCTGAGCGCGCTGATGTTCGCCAATCGGCTCCATGCCGATCTCGGCAGGGACGTATCGATCACCACCATCATCGATGCGCCAAGTCTCCAGGCCCTCGCCGCGGCCATCGCGGTCGCCCCTGGGCCTTGAGCCCCTCAGCACAAAGTTTATGATTGGCGATCAATCATCGGGGAGAGCGCATGGAAGGCGATCGGTCCCACACGGTAGCGATCATGGCGGCTGTGATATACGCGAGCCGCACGGAGGGGACCGGCTTCAAGCCGAGTGACAAGACCTTCGCCGCTATCGCGGATGAGGCGTGGGCGCTCTACAAGGCGGTCATGGGGGGCGGCGAGGTGCAGCACAGCAGGGCCGGGTTTGGGGAACCGTAAGGCGGTGGCGGCGCACAGCCTCGGGTCGGCGTCCCTTACGGCGTCCCGTGCAGAATGGTCCCCCCGGTCCCCACCGCGAACGCGTCGCTCGGTGAGCTGCTCCAGACGCCGAGCAGGGCCTCGTCCGTTTCGATGGTCTTGGTCCAGCGGATCCCATCGTACTGGAGAATGCCGCCGTCGTCGCCCACCGCGAACACGGCCGTCGCCGAAGAGCCCCAGATCGAGTGCAGGACGCCAGCCCGGGGCAGCGGCATGGGCGACCAGGAAACGCCGTCGTAGTGCAGGATGGTCCCGGTGACCTCGAACTCCTCTCCCCTCTCCTCGATCCGGAACCCGGCCGCGAAGACGTCCGAGGCGGAGCTTCCCCAGACCGAGTTCAGCACTAAGTTCTCCTGCTGAACCACCGGCGACCAGCGGGCCCCGTCGTAGCGGAGGATCACGGCGGTCGTATTCTCGGCTTCCTCGTCCCGGCCTACCGCATACACGTCGTCCGCGGCGCTGCCCCAGACGTCCGCCAAGGCAGGTGCAACCGGGCCAGGTTGCGGCATTCTCTGCCAGCTCGAGCCGTCGAAGTGGAAGATCAGGGAGCGCTCGAACTGGCCGTCGAACGTCGAGCCGACCGCAAACACGTCGTCCGCGGCGCTGCCCCACACCGACTCCAGCGCGATCTGCTCGAACCGGCCGGAGGTGAAGCCCGGCACCGGGGACCACTGGGTTCCATCGTAGCGCAGCAGCCTCGCGTCGAACGAGGAGAAGTCCAGTCCCACCGCATACACGTCGGCCGGGCCGCTTCCCCAGATCGCTCGCAGCACCAGGTTGGTTTCCCGGAGCTGTCGGCTCCACTGGATTCCGTCGTAGTGCAGGATGACCGACGCCACTACGCCATCGTCGTCGATGGGAAGTTCTCCCACGACGAACACGTCCTGCCCCGAGCTGCCCCAGACATCGGGAAGATCGGCCCTGCTGCCGCTGGACATCGGGGTCCACTGCTGCACCCCCGCGGAGCAGGCGATACTGAACCCCACCGTCACCGCCGCGCCGGCGACGACCTCCACCGTCCGCGGGTTGTCACCCTCTACCTGACAGGTGGCCGCCACCCCGCCGAGCGCCACCGTATGGCTCCCGGGCGGGAGATCCGTCACCGTTACGCTGGCGCTCACCCCGATGGACTGTTCGGGAGTTTCGTCCACCCGGAAGGTGTATCCGTCGAGGTCGGTCGAAGGGCCGGTGGTCGAGCTGGTGATCGTGATGCTGCCAAGAGTCGCTACGCAGGAGATCACGAGGACGGACTCGACCGTCCCGTCGGCCGGCACCGTCACGGTGCGCGGGTTCTCTCCGGCGAGGACGCAGTTGTCCGCGATCCCGGTGAGCTGCACCAGGTGGTCGCCCGAGGCGAGGTCGTCCAGGGTGACGGCCGCGTTGCCGCCGATAGGTTGGAGCTCGCCCTCATCCACCCTGAGGATGTAGCCGTCCGGGTCCTCCGGCGAGCCGGTGGTCGAGGTCGTCACCGTGAGCCGGCCGGTCTCCGGTGCGGTGAGGTCTCCGTCTCCGCATGCCAGCCACGACAGCGAAACGGCCCAGACGGCAACCGCCCGGGCAGCGAATAATCGCAGGGAGCGAGGGGACCGCATGGGGCGACCCTTCAGTGCCGCTACAGGTGACAGGGAGTGCAGACTGGGGACTTCCGATCGTTCCGCGGGAGGGAACCTTTCGTGCCGGCCGCCGAGTCCACCGGCAGTGTGCATCGCTCTACTTCAAGAGCCTAGTTGAGCGAAGGAGGGCTGTCAATCCGCTGTCCGGTATCGGGCTCGAAACGGTGGAGCCGCGCCGGCTCGAGGCGCACGCCGACGAGCGTTTCGGGCTCGATCGGGAGCTCGGGTGGGGTGACCGCACGGAGCCCGGGGCCGGCGCGGTCCGTGCCCAGGCGCAGGTGGACCACCAGCTCGCTCCCGAGCGGCTCGACCACATCCACCCAGGCCTCGAAGTCGCCCGTGCCGCGGGGGACGATGGTGACGTCGTGCGGCCGGACTCCGACCACGACCCCGGACTGGTCCGGCAGGAAGTTCATCTCCGGCGAACCGAGGAAGCCGGCTACGAACCGGTTGGCCGGGCGGCGATACAGCTCCATTGGCGGGGCCACCTGCTGCAGCGCTCCGTCGAGCAGGACCGCCACCCGGGACCCGAGCGTCATGGCCTCCTCCTGGTCGTGGGTGACGTACACGACGGTGGTTTTGAGCCGGCGGTGCAGTCGCGCCAGCTCGGCGCGGGTCTCCACCCGCAGCTTGGCGTCGAGGTTGGAGAGCGGCTCGTCGAAGAGGAACACCTTCGGCTCCCGCACGATGGCGCGGCCCAGCGCCACCCGCTGGCGCTGCCCGCCCGAGAGCTGGGCGGGCTTCCGGTCCAGCACCGGCTCCAGCCCCAGCGCGAGAGCCGCGGCGTTCACCCGCTCGGCCACCGCCTCGGGACCGACGCGCCGCATGCGGAGGCCGAACCCGAGATTCTCCCGCACGCTCATGTGGGGATAAAGCGCGTAACTCTGGAAGACCATCGCGATGTCGCGGTCCTGCGGGGGGAGCGCGGTCACGTCGCGGTCGCCGATGAGCAGCCGGCCCGCGGTCGGCGTCTCCAGCCCGGCGATCATCCGGAGCAGCGTGCTCTTCCCGCAGCCCGACGGGCCGACCAGCACCATGAACTCGCCGTCGGCTATGGTCAGGTCCACGCCCCGCACCGCCACGTGGCCGTTGGGGTAGGTCTTGGCGATTCCCTCCAGCCGCACCTGTGCCATGGCTATCCCTTCACCGCGCCGGCGGTGAGTCCCTGGACGATGCGGCGCTGAAAGGCGAGCACCAGCACCGTGACCGGAGCGGTCGCGACCAGGGCGGCCGCGAGGATCTGTCCCCAGGGAACCTGGTACTGCCCCCGAAACAGCGCGATGGCGACCGGCACCGTCTGGCGCTCCGGCCCCAGGGTGAACGACAGGGCGAAGAGAAACTCGTTCCAGCTATAGACGAACGTCAGGATCCCGGTCGTGGCGAGACCCGGAAGCGCCAGCGGGACGATGATCTCGCGGAACGCCCGGAGCCGGCTGGCCCCGTCCACCATGGCCGCCTCCTCCAGCTCGGCCGGAAGCTGGCGGAAGAAGCCGACCAGAAGCCAGATGGTGAGCGGCATGGCGAAGGTGAGGTAGGGAAGCAC
>JACCSE010000117.1 GCA_013813145.1 Gemmatimonadales bacterium | reverse complement strand
ATCCAGGTCTGATCGGCGTACACTCCCCCCGGCTCCATGGCCCACAGGTCGAGCAGCAACAGCGCGCCGGGGACAATTGCCAGGGAGCCCTCCGCGGGCGCGTCGTAGTGAGGACGGGCCGCGTTGGCGCCATAGGATACGCTCGGTGGTGACTCGGTGACGAGGCCGGCGCGGCCGAAAGCATCGAGCACCCAGCCGGTGACCTCGTGCTCGGTGGCGGGTTCTCCCGTTCGTGCCCGCTCGCCGATCCGCGCGATCGCCGAGCGTGCAATGGCCGACAGAATCGCGGCGGCACGAAGGTGGCTGGCGAGGTCCGCCGCCGACCAGACCGAGCAGTAGCGAGTCACCAGCTCGGCGGAGGAGACCGGCGTCGCCCCGGTGCCGCGCACCAGCTCGAGGGTGCCGGCTGGCACGTAGTCGCCGTACGGCACGGCGCCGCCCGGGGAGTATTCCATGGCCACGGTCCGCCCGCCGACGAGCGCGGTCAGCTCGCGCGCCAGCTCCTCCCGCCGTACCCACACGATTCGGCGCCATGCCGGCGGCCACTCGCGCCAGAGCTCAGCGTCCACCGCGTGCACCAGCGCCACCGGGTTTCCGTCGCGCGGTACGTAGACGTAAGCGCGGCGCGAGCCCACGACCTCGGGACCGACGACCGCGGCGAGGATGGGATTGATGCCCCGGAAGTCGAAGAGGAGCCAACCATCGACCGGCTCGGCCAGCGCGGCGAGAGCGGAGTGAAGCGCGGGAAGATTTTCTGGGCGCAGCATGGTGTCTCGACGGTGGAGCGGGGGGCCCTGGCGCCATCGCCGGGCTGGAGGCGGCACCAGGCGGCCCAGGGAATAGTTCAGGATAATGGAGCCCGGCGGAGTTCAGGGCCTGATGCCCCCCGCGCTCAGTCCTTGTACGGGTCGAACTCGTCCGCGGCAGCCATTCCCAATGGATCGCGACAAGCCATCCGGGGTCCGTGGATGGTGTCCGCTACGGTTCGCGGTTTGGTTCGGCAGTGTTATGTGTTGTGGTGTGGGAGTGGGCGGCATCTGCGCTCACTTGGCGATCGCCCAAGCCGCTGACGGATGACCTGCACGCGCGCTGGTACGGCGTGCGCTGAGCTCGGCCTTGCGCTCGTGGACTAGGGCGTCGGCGCGCTCGATAGAGTGGGCGCCAAGCAATCCGGCGGCTTGGAAGTCCTACACCTTCGACCAGCCCGATGTGGGCAATAGATCCAGCCGGGAGGGGGGACCGGCCAGCGCCGCGATCAGATGCCTGCGGAGTTGGCGGGTGCCTAGAGGAGGCGCGCTAGCGAGAAAGCCACCAGCACGCGGATAGCCCCGGGTATCCGATTCGGATACCCGGGCTGCCGAGCGTGTGCTGTACCATTCCCCACGTCGTGCCGTTGTTCTACCAGGGCTTCTCAGCCCTTACTGCACCGCGTTCATCATATCGAAGATCGGCAGATACATCGCGATCACCATTCCGCCGACGACCACGCCCAGGCACACGATCATCGCCGGTTCCATGAGGCTCAGCAGCGCGCTCACTGCGACGTCCACTTCCTCATCGTAGAAGTCGGCGATCTTGCTCAGCATCTCGTCCAGGCCGCCGGTCTGCTCGCCCACCGCGATCATGCTGATCACCATCGGCGGGAAGACCTTCGACTTTTCCAGCGGCGCCGCGATCGTCTCACCGCCCGCGATCGACTGGCGGGAGGCCATCACCGCGTCGTGGATGACCCGGTTGCCCGCGGTCTTGGCGGTGATCTCGAGGCCCTCGAGAATCGAGACGCCCGAGCTAACCAGGGTGCCGAGGGTCCGGGTGAAGCGGGAGACCGCCGACTTTCGGAGGACGTCGCCGAGCACCGGCGCCCGCAGCAGCCAGCCGTCGAGCTGGCGGCGACCGTTGGAGGTTGCGTAGTAGGACCGGACGGCAAAGACCGCCGCGCCCGCGGCCAGCAGCATCGCCCACCAGTAGCCGATGAGGAAGCTCGACATCCCGATGACGATCCGGGTGGGCAGCGGCAGCTCCATGCCGGCCGAGGCGAACATACTCTGGAAAGTCGGGATGACGAAGATGAGCAGGATCGCGATCGCCGCGGCGGCCACGGTGATGATGACGCCGGGGTAGATCATCGCGCCCTTCACCTTGCGGATCAGGGCATCGCTCTTCTCGAGAAAGGTGGCGAGCCGGAGGAGGATGGTGTCGAGGATACCGCCCGCCTCGCCCGCGGCCACCATGTTGACATAGAGATCGGAGAACGCCTTGGGGTGTTTCCTGAAGGCGTCGGCCAGAGTGTTGCCCGACTCGACGTCGTACACCACCTTGGTCGTGACCTCGCGCAGCGCCTTGTTCTCGGTCTGGTGCGCCAGGATGTTCAGCGACTGAACCAGCGGCAGGCCGGCATTGATCATCGTCGCGAACTGCCGGGTGAAGATGACGATGTCCCGGGTGCTGATGCGCTGGCCGCCGAAGCTGATGTTGATCTGCTTGGGCGCTTCCCGGACGCTGACCAGGATCAGACGGTTCTTGCGCAGGAACGCGCTGACATCGTCTTTGCTCCCCACGTCGAGCTGGCCCTTCTGGATCTGGCCACTCGGGCTGCGGGCGGTGTATTCGAACATCGGCATGGTGGATCTCCTAGAAGGGCGGGACGGCGGGACGCCCTACCGCCGCAGTCCGCCCGTCAGCTTCCGCTCCCCCGGTTGAGCGCTGGCGATGTCCTGGTCCTCCACCGGCGTCACCCCGATCATCCGGAGAAACTCCTTGGGATCGTGCGAGACCCGCTCGCACTCCTCCTGGGTGACTTCGCGGTTGGTGTAGAGCTGGTAGAGTGCGTCGTTCATCGTCTGCATGCCGTGCTTCTTGCCGGCCTGCATGGCGGAGTAGATCTGGTGGATCTTGTCGTCGCGGATGAGGGCACGGATGGCGGGGGTGGCCACCATGATCTCGCACGCCATGACCCGGCCGCGTCCCCGCGACTTGGGCAACAGGGTCTGGGTGATCACCCCCTCCAGCACGAAGGCGAGCTGCGCCCGGACCTGCGACTGCTGAGTCGACGGAAAGACGTCGATGAT
>JACCSE010000358.1 GCA_013813145.1 Gemmatimonadales bacterium | reverse complement strand
TCCGCCTGCTGGATGTCTTTGCCGGCGTCGCCATAGCCGTACTTCGCCATCACCCGATGCACCCGACCGAGCCGGGCCCACGCCGGCGCGTATGCCGGATCGGCATACCGCGCGTTCTTCTCTTCCTCGCCACTGCCCCCGCCGCCCCGCTGTCTCGTGACCCCCGTCACTCCAACCTCCGGCCCGAGGCACTACCATAGGGGCTCGCACCGACTTCCAACCATTAGCCCCATAGGAGGGAGCAATGGCTGACAACAGAAACTGGGATCAAGAAGACACCTGGTGGCGCGACAACTTCTCCTCGAGGCCGTACTCGACCGGCCGCAACTACGAGGATTTCAAACCCGGATATCGTTACGGGTTCGAGTCCGGATCGCACCACCTGGGACGCAACTGGAACGATGTCGAGACCGACTTGCGGTCCGGCTACGAGAAGTATGAGAACCGGGGGAACAGCACCTGGGAAAACGTGAAGGACGCGGTGCGGGATGCGTGGCACCGGGTGACGGGCCAGAAGGACCTTGACGTGAATCGGATGAGCGAGTCCAACGTGGATCGGACTCGGGGCAGGACGCTGTAGGAAAGCCCTGTCACCCTGAGCAGAGCGAAGGGGGCATGCCTCAGGGCATGCCCCCTTCACTGCGTTCAGGGTGACAACGAGGCCAGCGGGCGGCTACTCCTCCGCAACCATCTCCTCGTCGTCTTCCACCGCCGACGCGATCGCCGCCTTCAGCTCGCAGGCCAGCGTGCGTTCCCGGCGGAGCGCCGCGACGAGCGCCTCGGCCTGCTTCATCTGGAAGGTCAGCGCGCCGGTGGACTCGATCGCGTGGTCCACCACCGTGCGTTGAGCCTGTAGGGTTTCGACGGTCGAGCGGATGCCGAGCGCGAGCGCCTCGGCCCGGGCCAGCCGCTGCTCCACCCGCTCGAGCTGGCGCTTGCGGGCCTCGAAGCCCTGGAGCGACTGTTCGGTGACGTGGAACTGGGCCTGAGTCTCCTCCAGCAGCGCTCGGGTCTCCTCGATTTCCCGCCGGGCGGATCCGATCGCCTGCACGTCCGCGACCGCCCGCTCGGCCAGCCCGAACACATGCCGGACCTGCGCCTCGAGCGCCTCGACCGCCGCCTGCCGGGCCAGGGTCTGCTCCAGTGCGCGGGCCGCTTCGGTCTGGGCCGAATCCCACTGGCCCAGCAGCTCCTCGAACTGGGTGAGCTGCTTGTCGATCGACTTGAGCGCGGTTGACCGGCTCTCCAGCTCGCCCGAAACCTTCTGCAGACTGCCGGAGCGCTCCTCCGCGTCCACCAGCGTGCGGCCGATGTTGCGGGTGAGGTCCTCCAGCCGATGCGCCGTTTCGGCCGCCTGCTGGCGCAGAGCGGAGGCCTGGGTCAGGTGCTCGGTCGCCTTGTCCAGTGCTCCTTGCCGCTGCTCCAGCTCCTGACCGAGGATGCGGATCCGCTCCTCCATCTCGTCGAGTTGCTGGGTGCGGCTCTCCAGGGCGCGGACCGAGGTGTCCACGGCGGTGAGCCGCCGCTCGGCCGTCTCGGCCGCGGAGTTGGTCTCGGCGATGCTGTCCGACACCAGTTGCGCCTCGTCGGCCTGCTTGGCGAGGTGGACGAATCTGGTTTCGGCGGCGTCCATCCTGCCTTTGAGGGCGTCGGCGCGGTCCTTCAGCTCGCCGCTCAGGCTGCCGAGGTCGGCGAGCCGGCGCTGCACCTCGTTCACGACCTCACGGCGGCTGTCGATCTCGGCCATCGCGCCCTTCACCTCGTCCACCTCCGCGCGGATCCGTTCCACCGCCGGCTCCATCCCGCTCAGCTCCTTCACTTCCGCCTGCACCTTACGGGTCCAGACGTCGGTGTTGGTGAGCCAGCTCTGGGTCTCGCCGTGGCTTTCACGCAGGCGAGCGATTTCCTCGTAGGCGAGCCGCATCTGCTCCAGCCCGTCGGCCATCATCTCGCGGGTGCCCTTGAGGCTGGCAAGGTCGCGCACCGCCTCCTCGATGCCGGGGCGCAGCTCCTCGATGCGGCGCACCCGGGAGGTCACCTCACCGACCATCGTGTCGAGCCGCCCCACGTCGCCGCCGAGCGAACCGACCCGCCGGGCCTCGTCGGCGATGCGGGAGATCTCGCCGTTCAGCGCCGTGGACTGCTCGCCGAGGACGCGCACTTGCGCCTGCACGGCCGCGGCGCCCTGGCTCGCGGCGTCGAGCACCGCGAACCGCGCCTCGCACTCCTTGACCGCGTTGCGCAGATCCGCGATCCGCTCGCTCACCGCATGCAGCCCGCGGTTCTCCAGCTCGAAGTTCTCGCTGCTCTTTCGCATCTGCTCGCGGAGGTCGTTGAGCGACTGCCGGGCGGACTGCTGGGCCTCCTCGGTCTGCTGCGACATCGTCTGCAGTTCCTCGGAGCGGGCCAGCACCTTGGCCTGCAGCGCCTGGACCTCGGCGATCTTGGCCTCGATCGACCCAAAGCGCCGAATCTGCTCTTCCTGCCGGCGAAGCCAGGTATCGAGCTCACGGTCGAGCCGGGTGAGCTGAGAGATCTGGGTAGCCGCGCGGTCGACCGCCTCGCGCTGCTGCTCCAGCATCCCGGTCTTCTGCGAGACCTGGTCCGCGAGCGCCTTGAGGACGGCGAGCCGGTGCTGAAGATCGGGCACCGCGGTCACCGCCTGGTCCACCGGCTCGAGCGCGCGGGAGACCGCCTGCATCCGCCGCTCGACCTCTTCCAGCCGGCCGGTCGCGGCCTGACTGTCCTCGTTGAAGGCGTCGAGGCGCGAGGTGCTGTGGCGGTGCGCGGTGAGTGCGTCATCGGCCTGAGCTCGCATCCGGGTGACGTTCTCGGCGAATTCGGCGAGCTGGTCCCGCAGGCCGTCGGCGTCGCCCCGGAGCGCTTCCACCGCGCTCTCCTGCCCGAGGAACTGGTCGAGGTGATCGCGGAGCCGAAAGACCCGCTCGATCTTGTCGTCCATTGACTTCATGCGGCCCTGAAGCTCGTCCATCTCGGCCTGAGACTCGGCCACCCGCTCCGCCTGGGCGACTGCGGTGGCGAGCTGGGCACCGAGCCGGTCCACACCGGCCACTTGCTCCTCGACCGCCACGCACCGCTCCCGCAGCGCATCCAGCTCGGCCGAGCGCTCCAGCACCGGCGCGAGCGCCCGGAGCTGCTCGGCGGCGGCTTCGGCCCGGGCGACGAGCGCCTCGAGCGCCGCGGTGACATTCGCTCCGCTGGAATCGACGGCGACAACGCTGTCGTCAGTGCGGCGGCGGCCTTTCAGGAAGGTGACCATGGCTTGCTCCGAGGGCTGTGTGCGCGGGGTGGTGATGAGCAGGACGCGAGGCGGACCGGGGATCGGTGTGCAACGGGTATGCCCGTACCGCGGCGAGGTCCCCGAGGACCCCAGGTCGCCCGGCCTGCGGGGGCAAGCTGATGCGGGCGTGAGAGATCACCAGTTGTCCAGAACCGGGGTGCCGGCGTGTGGATTCCATGTCGAAAAGATCTGGTTGGCGCGGTGCCCGGGTCCGGGCAGGTCGCCATGGCGGGGTGAGTTGAACCTTTCCGTGGATTCGGGGTATCTTCGGGTGTGGACCTCGAGACCAAACTTACGATCCTCGCCGACGCGGCGAAGTACGATGCGTCCTGCGCCAGCAGCGGCTCGCGCGGCCGCCGCGCCGGGCCGCGCGGGATCGGCTCCACCGAAGGCTTGGGCATCTGCCACAGCTACACGCCGGACGGCCGCTGCATCTCACTGCTCAAGCTGCTCCTCACCAACTACTGCATTTACGATTGCTCCTATTGCATCAATCGCCGCTCCAGCGGAGTGCGGCGGGCGCGTTTCACCCCGGACGAAGTGGTGCGGCTGACCCTCGAGTTCTACCGGCGCAACTACATCGAGGGCTCTTCCTCAGCTCCGGCATCATCCGGGGCCCGGACTACACCATGGAGCAGCTCGTCGCGGTCGCGCGGCGGCTCCGGCAGGACCACGACTTCGCGGGCTACATCCATCTCAAGGCCATTCCCAACGCTTCGGCCGAGCTGATCCGCGAGGCTGGGCGATACGCCGATCGGCTCAGCATCAACGTGGAGCTGCCGCGCCAGCGCGACCTCGACGCCCTTGCACCGGACAAGGAACTGCTCCAGATCACCCGCGCGATGGCGGTAGTGCGCGACGGAATCGCGGAGGCTAAGGAAGAGCGGGCGCCGGCGTTTGTGCCGGCGGGCCAGGCGACGCAGATGATCGTGGGCGCCACTGAGGCAACC
>JACCSE010000025.1 GCA_013813145.1 Gemmatimonadales bacterium | reverse complement strand
GCGCTCGGCTCGCTGTCGGCGCGCTTCGGGCAGGAGGCCCCGGGCCTGGTCGCGGCCGCGCTCTGCGTGGTCAACATCGCGTTCGCCTGGCGCTGGCTTCCCGAATCGAAGCCGCGGGACGACGGAGCGCCGCGGATCCGGCGGGCGGTCTGGTTCACCGCCTGGTCCGCGCTCCGCCACCCCGGGACAGGCCTCGCCCGCCTCCTCTGGATCTACGGTATCGGGATGCTCGCGTTCTCGGCGATGACCTCGGTCCTGTCGCTCTATCTCGGCGCGGAATTCGGGCTGGACGCAACCACCATCGGGCCGATCTTCACCTACATCGGCGTCCTCTCGTTCGTGATGCGGAGCCTGCTCCTCGGCCCGATCGTGGACCGGCTGGGCGAGGCGTGGACCATGCGCGTCGGCACCGTGCTCCTGGTGCTGGGACTGGTGCTCTACCCGCTGCCGCGGACCCTCTGGGGCCTTGCCGCGGTGATCCCCCTCGTGCCGATCGGGACGGCGCTGCTCTTTCCTTCCACCACGTCGCTCATGTCACGCCACTCGGATCCGCGGGAGTATGGGGCCACCATGGGCGTGGCCCAGACCTTTGCGGGGATCGCCCGGGTGGCCGCGCCGCTGCTCGCCACCGTGGCGTTTCAGCGGCTGGGGCACGGCTGGCCGTTCTATCTGGCAGGGGCCTGCGTGGGGGTCGTGGGGATTCTGGCGTTTCAGGTGCCTGTCGCCGGAACCCCATCGGACACCGTGGTCGGCGGCGAGCGGGGAAAGGTGTTGAGATAGAGAGAGCGCATAGATCCTGCATCGCAAAAGTTTCGACGGCTCGACGGGAGCTCACCACTGAAGGGCAGGGGCTGGCGGGGAGCCGCCCGCTTGGTCATTACTTCATGACACGTCGCCGCGCCCGACGGATCTGCCCAGAGAATCATCGCTCCACGGTGCAGACAATTGGCCCTACCCTGCATAGCGTCCTCGGTGTCAGCTCCATTGTGAACGGCCGTGCGGATACGCCCCTAAGCATCCAGGTGCAGGCCAACCCGAGCGCTGCCGCCGCGGGTCAGGCGGAGAAGGCGGGGTCTCATGAGCGTGGAGGATCGGCTGGAGCGGTTGGAAAAAAGAGTGATCGCGATGGAAAGCGTGGTGAGGGCATTGGCGGCCGGGCAGGGGGTGACCGTCAGGCGGTCAGATGGGCCGACCGGCAGTGGTTCAGCTCCTGAGGCTGGGGATGCCCAGCCTGCACCACCGCCCGCCACGGTTCCGCCCCCTGCGCTCGGCCCCGCACCCCGAGCCTCCCCTCCAGCTCCACCCCAAGTCCGTCCGTCCTCCCTCCTGCCCGATTTCACCGAACAATGGATCGGCCAGCGCGCCCTGCTCGCCATCGGCGTCTTCGCGCTCCTCATGGCGACGGGATACCTGCTCAAGCTTTCCTTCGATCGCGGCTGGATACCGCCGGTGGCTCGCTTTGCCGGAGGCGCGGTACTCGGTGGAATCGTCGGAGCGGTCGGCTGGCGGCTGCACCCACGATATCGGACATACGGGGCCGCGCTGATCGGCTGCGGCGCTGGGATGATCTATCTCAGCGTCTGGGCCGCTTGCCGGCTCTACGAGGTCATTCCGTCCACCAGCGGCATCGTGGGACTTGCGCTGGTGTCGGTGGCTCTCGCGATGATCGCCTACGCCATCGACGTCGAGGCGTTGAGCCTGACGGCGGCCCTGGGCGCCTTCATGGCGCCGGTGCTGCTCGGGAGCGACCAGGCCAACGCCAACCTGCTGTTGCTCTACCTGGCCAGCATGGCCACGGGACTCGGCCTGGTGGCGGCGCGACAGCGATGGCGACTCACCACCTTCGTGGTCGCCGCAAGCTATTTCGGTGTCAGCATCGCGGGCGCGGCCGACCGGGCAAATCCCCCGGCGGTGCTGCTGTACGGCGTGATCGGCGGAACGGCAGGACTCTACCTCGGGCTGCGCGAGCGGTGGTGGGAGACCCGGGCGCTCACCTTCACCGGTGGCTGGGTGCTCCTCTCCGCCGCGAGCGCGCGGCTGGAGCCGCACTGGCCCGTCGTCCTCGCCGCCC
>JACCSE010000043.1 GCA_013813145.1 Gemmatimonadales bacterium | reverse complement strand
ATGTGCGACGGCATGTGCTGGGCATGAGGGGACGAGGGGGCGATCCGGGCGTACCGTCGCGCGGCTTCCAGGCCGAAGGAGGCGAGCCCGGGAGAGTCGGTCGAGTGGATGACGTAATGGGCCAGGCCGGGGTGATCGAGGTGGCGGACGAAGAGCGGGTTCAGGATCGCGACGGCGCGCTTCTGCTGCGCGAACGTCGTATCGGTGCGTGGGGCCGTGGCCACCAGGGCCAGCGCATGGTAGATGGCGACTTCCACGTCCGCCGGAAGGTCGCGATGGAGGCGCGCCATGGTGTCGGCGTACGCCTGCAGCCGCGATGGGTTCGACGTGGTCCCGGCCTCGCGATAGAGTGCGGCCGCGGCCGCGACGAACCCCTGCTCCCTCGGAGTCGGGGCCGGCAGCCCGGCGGCGCGCGCCGCCGCCTCGGCTCCACGGCTCAGCGTGGCCCCGGTGGGGCCACCGGCGAACGGATTGCCCCAGGCGTTGAGCGCGATCCCCCAGTGCCCCATCGCGCAGGTGCTGTCGGCGGCGAGCACCGCGCCGAATGCCTGGTCGCCTTGTTCCCACCAGAAAGAGTGCAGCACCGCCATCGCATGCTCGAAGCGCCGCCGCGCTTCCGGGGTACAGGAGACGGGAAACGAGACGCGCCCGATCTCGGCGACGGCGCCATGGGCCGCATGGGGCTCCTGCGCGGAGAGCATCGGAGCTCGGCAGAGTGCGCCGGCGATGACGAACGAGGTGACGAGCCGAAGAACTCGCATGGGGTGCCCTCTCCAACTCGGCCTGGTTGACTTTCGGGATATGTTCGGGTAGCGTAGCAGCGTACAAACCCGGAGCGGCACCATGCAGAACCTGCCCCTGGAACGCAAGCTCGACGTGCTGATGTCCCTGGCTGCGGACGACCGAGAGGGGCTCCCTCCCCGGCTCCGTCACACCAAGGATGTCGGCGCCCTCCGGCCCCTCAACATCCGAAACCTGCGTCCTCGTCCCGGCATGCGGATGTCGCTGCTCCGCATTCTCATGACCAACGCCTGCACCTTCAACTGCCACTACTGCCCCATGCGGCGCGACCGCGCCATGCCGCGCACGCTGCTCAAGCCGGAGGAACTGGTGCGCATCTTCCTCGGTGCGCACCGGCGCGGCTGGTGCCAGGGGCTCTTCGTCACCACCGGCATTCCCGGCCGGCCGGTGCACGTCATGGACCAGCTGATCCAGGCGCTGGAGCTCCTGCGGGAGCGGCACCGCTTCGGCGGATACATTCACGTCAAGCTCGTGCCCGGAGCGGAGCTGTCCCAGATCGAGCGGCTCACCGCGCTCGCGAGCCGGGTGTCGCTCAACTTCGAGGCCGCCTGCGGGGCCAGCTTGGCCCAGATCGCGCCCGACAAGAGCTTCCCGGTCACGCTCGATGCCTTCCAGCAGGTTCGCCGGCTCGTGCTGCTCGAGCGAGCGGAGCAGGCGGAGGGCAGGCCCAAGGATCCCCTGCATCCGGGCGGCACGGCCGGGATGACGATGCAGTTCGTGGTCGGCGCCACGCCCGACACCGACCGCACGTTGCTCGATACCGTTGCCGGTCTCCAGGCCGGAGGCGGCGTGCGCCACGCCCACTTCAGCGCCTTCCGGCCCATCAGCGACACGCCGATGGAAAACGTCCTGGCCGCCCCGGCGCTGCGCGAGCACCGGCTCTACCAGGCAACCTACCTGATGGGCGGCTACGGCTTCTCGGCCGACGAGGTAGTGTACGAGCCGGGCGGCAACCTCCCGCTCGCCGTCGATCCGAAAACCGCCTGGGCGCTGGCCCATCCCGAGCGCTTTCCTGTCGAGGTGAGCAGCGCCTCCTACGAGGAGCTGGTGCGGGTGCCGGGGATCGGCCCGGTCGCGGCGCGGCGGCTTGTTACCGAACGGGGCGGAGCGGTGCTCCGCGGCCTCGCCGATCTCCGGAAGCTCGGGGCGGTGACCAATCGCGCGGGCGGCTTCCTCACCCTCCGCGGCCGCCGGCTTCAGACCACCCGCTGGACCGAACAGCTCGGCTTCTGGGCTCCGGAGGACGAGGTGGGCGCCTATCATATGGTATACCAGGTGAGCCCGGGAACGTTCAGGTAGCCTTAACGAGCGTCGCTCGATCAGGTTGACTCCCCCACGTCATCCTGAGGGGGCGCAGCGACCCAAGGATCTTCCCCGCCGCGATCGGGCCATTCCTCTGCAAGATCCTTCGGTCGCTACGCTCCCTCAGGATGACGTGGGTTAAGCCCAGAGCCTGGGGCTCATCAGTATCCTCTTTCCAAGATCCTCAAATATGCTGGTCCTCGTCAGCGATCTTCATCTCACCGACGGCAGCACCGCAAAGAACGTCAACCCCGAGGCCTTCTCGCTGATGGCTTCCCTCATTCGCGACACGGCCCTGCGCCGCGGCGCCCGTGAGATCCACCTGGTGCTGCTGGGCGACATCTTCGACCTCGTCCGCACCGACTACTGGCTCCGCACCGGCATTCCGCCGGATCGCCGCCCCTGGGGCGGAGAGCCCGATCCTCGCACCGCGCTCAACGCCGACACCGCGGAAATCGAACGCCAGTTCGCCGCCGTGCTCGACGGCATCCTGGCCACCGAGAGCGCCGTCGAGCTGGGCCGGGCGATCGCTTCGCTCGCCGCCGAAGGCCGGCCGCTTCGAGTCTCCTACGTCCTCGGCAATCACGACCGGGTGTTCTGCAACCTCCCGGGCCTGCGGGCCCGGCTCACCGCCACGTTTCCCGCCATCACCACCTTCGTCCGGGCACTGGAGAGCTCCGAGTACGGCGTCGTCGCCCGCCACGGCCACGAGTGGGACGAGCCGAACCACGGCTGGCATTTCCGCAACAAGGTGCTGCTGCCGTCGGAGGCAGTCGGGCGCTTCGACCCGAAGGCGTACGAAGTCATGGCCATCGGCGAGGTCATCACCGCCGAGCTGATGGGTGGCCTGGTGCATCACGTGCGCCGAGGAGGGGCCGCGCCGGGGCTGGTGGACCAGGTCATGGAGGTCAACAATCTCCGCCCGATCCTGGACGTCTTCTCCTGGCTCGAGTGGATGGGCGAGGGCCGGAGCGACGCGCACCAGCGGGTGCTCTTAGAGGCCCTGCGCAAGGCCATCGATGGCGTGGTGGAGTCGCGCTTGGCAAAACAGTGGGACCGCCTTCAGCCCGACCTTCTCGTCTCCGCCGACCTGGTCGACCGTCTTCAGCAGGCCCGGAGCATCCTGCTCAGCTCGAACTTCAAGACCTTCAAGGGTCGAGTCGAGGCGGTGCGGAACCTCCAGGGAGTGTTCACCCGGATCTTCGGCGAGGGAGACGACCGCCTGCTCGAGGGGGCGGCGTCGGAGCAGGCGTTCAAGGCGGGGCAGGAGTCGCGTGGAATCCAGCGGGTAATCTACGGGCACACCCACCGTCCCACCCACCAGTATTTCGCCGGGTTTCCCGACGGTCGGGTGCAGATGTACGTCAACACGGGAACCTACCTCCCGCTCATCGCCCGCACGGCCGACCGGCGCGGCTTCGCTAGCTCGATCCAGATGTCGCTGGTATACGTCTATCGGGCGGATGAAGACACCGGCGGGAAGCAGCCAGGGTCGACGTCGATGGACATCTGGAACGGGGTGAGGAGGAAGCTTTACGGTTGACAAACGCGGTACGCCGGCCGATCGTTGAGGGCGTCGCGTCCGGCACGTCACCTCGCACCCGTCTGCCTTCGATCGCCTCCGGGATCTGACCCACCCGCGCTCTCGGCCCGACTATCCGTTTGTCACTGAGTGAGGACCGCAGGTCTATGATGCACGTGTTGAAATCGGACTGCCCCGGTGGCAGCCTCAGAACCGCCGCGCTCGCCCTCTCCATCCTCGTCTCGGGCGCCTGCACCGACGCTGACCGGCTGGGCCCGACGACCGAGGCCACTGCTACCACGACTTCCGCCTCGCCGGCGGCCGCCGTCGCTCCGGGAATCGTCTTCGCGTCTTCCCGTATGTCGCCATCTCAGCTCAACTCCGTGCACACCGGAGTATGGGCCCCGTCCACTCCCTCCGCGGTGCTGTCCTATCTCTCCCAGGTCCGGGCGAAAGGCGGCCGCGCCGTGATCGTGCTGGTCGGGGACGGAGTTCCGCGCAACGGGGACAATACGTTCAACCTGGCCCTATGGAAGAGCGCGCTGGACCGTTATCGCGGTATCAACTTCAATTCCTACATCTCGGATGGAACTCTCGTGGCTCATCGGCTGATGGATGAGCCGCACTTCGAAAGCAGATGGGGCAACAAGGTCGTTCCCCAGGCGGTCGTGGAAGAGGCGGCCAAGTACAGCAAGCAGCTCTGGCCCACTCTGCCCACCATGGTCTCCTCTCCGCCGAACTGGCTCGCCGCCGCGCCGGTCACCTACACCCACCTCGACGCCGGTCTGGCGATGTTCCGGTCGAAAACCAGCTCGACACCCTCCCGCTGGGTCGCCCAACAGGCCGCCAGGGCAAAGGAAAAGGGACTCGGCATGTTCGCCGGCCTCAACGTGCTCGACGGGGGCGACGGTTCGAGCGGATGGCGCGGCACCCAGCCCCGCACGTGGCAGATGAGCGCCAAGGAGGTCAGGTCGTATGGGTCGGCCCTGCTCGCGGAGAGCCGGGTCTGCGGGTTCTTCATGTGGCGGTACGCCTCGGAGTACTACAATCGTGCCGACGTCAAGAGTGCGATGGCCGACCTTTCAGGCTTGGCCAGAAATCACGCGAGGACGCCCTGCCGTCAGTGATGCTGTCGGCTCGAGTCGTCGCGAGCGGGCCTTGTAAAGTCGCTCGTCGTGTCGGGCTACGCGTCAGCCGGTGGCCAGCTCGAATCCCTCGTCTTTCCACCCCGTGACACCGCCGATCATCTTCTTCACCGGTCTGCCCAGGCCGGCCAGCCGGAGCGCGGCGCGGTCGGCGCCGTTGCAGTGCGGTCCGGCGCAGTACACCACGAAGAGCGTGTCCGCCTTGTACTTCCCGAGAGTCGATTCCACGATCTTGCGATGGGGCAGGTTGACGGCGTGGGGCAGGTGGCCTGCGGCGTACAGCTCGGGGCTCCGGACGTCGAGCAGCACGAAACCGTTCGGGCTCCGTTTCAGCGCCTGGTGCACGTCCCAGCAATCGGTCTCGACCGCGAGCAGGTGCTGGAAGTGAGCGACCGCGTCCGCGGACGGCGCCGCCGGGACCTCGGTGACCGCGTTGGTCGGAATCGCCGCGTTGAGCATGATCCGGGCTCCTGAAGAGGGGTGATTCAAATCTCCCGCCTCTCCCAAGGGATCCGCTATGGGCAAAAACGACGACGTTCGTTAACATCCTGCCATGCGATCAGCGGAGCGGCACCGAGTGGCAGCGCTGGTGTATGACGGCCTGTGCACCTTCGAGTTCGGCATCCTGGTGGAGCTCTTCGGCCTTCCCCGCCCCGAACTGCCGGTGAACTGGTACCGGTTCTCCCTGTGCTCGCTGGAAGCCGGGCCTCTCGACGCCACAGGCGGAGTGCGCATTCAGGCCAGGCAGGGTCTGGCAGGATTGCGCCAAGCCGACACCATCGCCATACCGGGATGGCGCGACCCGGACGAAGTGCCGCCCGCCTCCTTGCTGAGGGCGCTCCGCCGCGCCCACGACCGAGGCGTGCGGCTGCTGGCGCTCTGTTCCGGCGCTTTCGTCCTTGCGGCCGCCGGTCTGCTCGATGGCAAGCCGGCGACGACCCACTGGCGCTATGCCGACAAGCTCCGCGCCCGCTACCCGCGGATCCAGGTAGAGCC
>JACCSE010000596.1 GCA_013813145.1 Gemmatimonadales bacterium | reverse complement strand
TCACCGACTCGCTCACGCTGGCGGTGGTGCGGGAGCTGGGAGGCCGCGCGGGTGAAGGTGCCGCGGTGCGCCCCGGTCTGCGGTCCGCCTCGCTCGAGGCGCTCAAGCTCTACCTGCAGGGCGAGCGACACTACCGCGCCACCCGGTGGGACTCCGCCCGGGTGCACTACGAGGGCGCGCTCGCGCGCGACAGCGGTTTGGTCCTCGCCTACCGCCGTCTGGGACACGTCTATGGCTGGGAGCGGGTGAACTTTGACTCGGTCGCGTCGGTCCTGCTG
The DNA here is from genome assembly GCA_013813145.1 of Gemmatimonadales bacterium. Lineage (GTDB taxonomy): Bacteria > Gemmatimonadota > Gemmatimonadetes > Gemmatimonadales > GWC2-71-9 > CAVVWJ01. The sequence continues at coordinate 7,225 of JACCSE010000596.1, read as the reverse complement.
CTCCGGGCCGGCGAGCTCAACCACGGGTTGGGACCGCGCGACAGCCTGCTGGTGCGGAGTGACTCGCTGAGCGCCGCCGCCAACAGCACCGACGACCCATTGCTATCCTGGACGCTGGTGCGTGAGCTGTTCCGCACTCTCGAGGAGGTCACTAGCCAGTACGCCGGCGACCCTGAGGGGTGGTTCGCGGCCGGGGAGGCCGGGTACCACTTCGGCACCGGGCCCTCGCTCACGGTGCCAGAGGGCAAGATCCTGAAGGCGTTCGACCGTGTGATCGCGCTCGACTCGGGGTTCGCCCCGGCCTACCTGCACCCGATCGAGCTCGCGCTCAACGCGGGCGGGCCCGAGTCCGCCCTCGGCTACGCCCGGAGCTACCTCGCGCTGGAGCCGGTGGACGTCTCGCACCGGGGGGTACGCCTCGTGGTTCGCCTGCTGGAGGATCCCCACCGCCGGCCCGCGGAACTCAGCGCGCTGCTCGACACGATTCCCGCTCAGGTGTTGAGCTCCGCCCGGACCACGCTCCGGCACTGGCCCGATTCCGCCGGCGCTGCACTGCTCCTGAGCCGTCTCCTCGCGGAAGGGCGCCCTAGCCCATACCCACTGTTCGCCGACACCGCGTTCATGCGGCGACGGCTCGCCGAGCAGCTTGCATTCCGGGGACGGCTGGGGGAAGCGTACCGCGTGCTGGGAGTTCGGGAGTCATGGATCCTTGCCGACCTTGCCCTCCTGGGAGCAGTGCCGGTGGACACCGCCCGCGCCGTCTTCCAGCGCTGGCTCCGAGAGGATTCTCCCTATGTGCGGCTGATACCCTCGTGGTGGGCGACCCGCGGCGACAGCGCCGCGCTCTCGCTGTTCCTCGAAGCCGCTCGGGAACGCGCCCGCGCGGGTAGCGCCCAGGACCGCTTTCGGGCCTCCTATGACAGCGCCGCCGCGCTGGCCTACCTGGCGCTCCTTCGCGCCGACAGCGTCGAGGCGCTTCGGAGGTTCACGGCCCTCCCCGATTCGGCCTGCGTCCGCTGCTACGTGGACCGCCTCACCCGCGCGCGTCTCCTGTCGGCGGCCGGCCGCGACCGCGAGGCGATGATGGACTTGGAAGAGCGACTGGTCCCGTATCTCACCCCGTTCCAGATCGTCTTCGCCCGGGAGCGCGCGGGGGTCGCCGACCGGCTCGGGCGCCGGGACGCGGCACGCGCGGCCCGAACCTTCGCCCTCCGCGCGTGGCGGACGCCGTAAAGCCCCCTCCGTCATACTTCGAAGCGCAGAGCCGCAGCATCGTCCTGGCTCCTGCGGTGCAGCCCGCCCCGTGCTGTTATCTTTGACGCAACCGCTACAAGCTGAGCTGCAAGTGACTGACAACCGAAGGTTTAGCACAGACGATCGGGTCGGTGAAGACCCCATCCATACCCCCGCCGGTATGGCCGAGCCCGCCGCGCCGACCGGGCGCAGTGCCGATGGGGCCGACATCGCCTCGACCGACATGTCTCAGGAGCCCTCGTCCCGGGACGAAGAGACTCAGCCGATCTTCGGCGAGGGCCGCGGCGTCCTGCCGATGGAGCCCGAGGAACAGGCCGTCCGCCGGCTTCAAGGCCAACTGGAGGAGAGCCGGGAGCAGCATCTCCGGCTGGCCGCGGAGTTCGACAACTTCCGCAAGCGGGTCGCACGCGAGCGCACCGAGCTGAGCGACCGCGCCCAGGCCGCGCTGGTGAGCCGGCTGCTCGACGCGCTCGACGATCTGGACCGGCTCGTCGCCGGCGGTGACGCCGCCTCGCCGCAGGCGCTGCGCGAGGCCACCGCGCTGGTGGACAAGAAGCTCCGCAAGGAGCTCGAGGGTGCCGGGCTCGAGCGGATCGATCCCGTCGGCCAGCCCTTCGACCCCAGTATTCACGAGGCGGTGTCGGTGCTCCCACCGCCATCCGCGGCCCAGGATCATCAGGTGAGCGCGACCTTCCAGACCGGCTACCGCTACAAGGGAAACCTGGTGCGTCCGGCCCGGGTGCAGGTCTACTCCGAGCCAGGCCAGGCCTGAGGTGGCCGCCAAGGACTTCTACCAGGTCCTCGGCGTCCCGGACTCGGCGAGTCAGGACGACATCAAGAAGGCCTACCGCCGCCTGGCCAAGCAGTATCACCCCGACGCCAATCCGAACAATCCTTCGGCGGGCGAGCGCTTCAAGGAAATTTCGGAAGCGCATGGCGTCCTCTCCGACGCGGACAAGCGGAAGCAGTACGACCAGATGCGCCGGCTGGGGGCGTTCGACGGGATGGCGCGACAACGGGCGGGCGGGGCGCGCTCGGGCGCTGCCACGGGCGGAGCTCAGGGTGGCGGCGCGGAAGGCCTGGAGTTCGGCGACTTCGGCGGACTGGGCGACATCTTTTCGTCGATCTTCGGTCGCGGCGGCCGGCGGGAGGAGCCATCGGCCGAGACCCTCGAGGCGGTCGTCGAGGTACCCTTCCGCATCGCCGCGCTGGGCGGGAAGATCCCGGTCGCGATCCCGGTCAGCGACCCGTGCCCCACCTGCGCCGGATCGGGAGGCGCGCCCGGGGCGACGTGGTCCACCTGTCCCGAGTGCGATGGGCGGGGAACCATCTCCTTCGGTCAGGGCGGGTTCGCGGTCAATCGTCCGTGCCCGCAGTGCCGCGGCCGGGGGCGGATCCCGTCGCAGCCGTGCCCTACCTGCCGGGGAGCCGGCGAGGTCCGCACCGAACGCCGGGTCGTGATCACGGTTCCGCCGGCGACGGATACCGGATCCCGCATCCGCTTGAGGGGCCAGGGCGGGGCAGGGCAGTCCGGTGCTCCGTCCGGCGACATCGTCGTCACCTTCCAGGTCCAGCCCGATCGATTCTTCCGCCGCGAAGGCCTCGACATCATCTGCGAGGTGCCGATCAACGTGGCCCAAGCCGCGCTCGGCACCCGGCTCCGGGTCCGCACGGTGGATGGAAAGAAGGTGATGCTCCGGATTCCCGCGGGAACCCAGCCGGGGAGGAAGTTCCGGATCAAAGGCCAGGGCATCGAAAAGAACGGCCGCCGCGGCGACCAGCTCGTCGCGGTGCAGGTGACTCTGCCGGAGCGGCTGACGGAAGAACAGCAGGATCTGCTGAAGCGGTTTGCGGAGGCGGCGGGGATGCAGTACTGAGGGGCCGCCCCGCTATCCCTTCATCGCCTCCACCAACATCCGATGCACTGCCCGTTCCGCCTCCACGCTCGACGCGCGGCGTTGCTCGTAGGAGCCGTCCGGGTGCAGGTCCCAGGCCTGGCGGTTGTCCTGCCACATGAGCTGGAGCAGGTCCCGCAGCGCTAGCCGGTGCAGTGGGTCGTCCACCGGCGCGACCGCTTCGATCCGGCGGTCCAAATTTCGGGGCATCCAGTCGGCGGAGCCGATGTAAACCTCTTCGGCCCCGTCATTGAAGAAGTAGAAGCCCCGCGAGTGCTCGAGGAACCGCCCCACGATGCTGATGACCCGGATCGTCTCGCTGATTCCGGGGAGACCGGGCCTGAGGCAGCAGATTCCTCGGACGATCAGATCGATCGGCACCCCCGCCTGCGAGGCCGCGTACAGCGCCGCGATGAGGTCGGGGTCCACCAGCGCATTCATCTTCGCCATGATGCGCGAAGGTCTTCCGGCCCGGCAGTGGGCCACCTCCCGGTGGATCATCTCCAGAAAGCGGCAGCGCATTCCCCGCGGAGCGACGATCATTTTCCGGTAGCCGGCGGGTGAGGCGAAGCCGGTCAGCACGTTGAACAGATCGCTGAGATCCGCTCCCAGCCTGGGGTCGGCGCTGAGGATTCCGAAGTCGGTGTAGACCCGCGCCGTCTTCGGGTTGTAGTTGCCGGTCCCGATGTGTACGTAGCGCCGCATGGTGTCGCCCTCGCGGCGGACCACCAGCATCACCTTGGCGTGGGTCTTAAGCCCGGGCACGCCGTAGCTCACGTGCACCCCCACGTCCTCCAGCCGCTGGGCCCAGATGATGTTGTTCTCCTCGTCGAAACGCGCCTGAAGCTCGATCAGCACCGCCACCTGCTTGCCCCGCTCCGCCGCCTGCGCCAGCATCCGCGCGATGCTGCTGTCGCCCCCGGTGCGGTAGAGCGTCAGCTTGATCGCCAGAACGTCGGGATCCTCCGACGCGGTCTGGATGAACCGCTCGACCGAGGTGGCGAAGCTGTCGTACGGATGGTGCAGCAGGATGTCGCCTTCGCGGATCACGTCGAAGATGTTGCGCGCCGCTGCCAGCCGCGGGCTGGTTCCGGGGTGTAGGACCGGATCGCGGAGCGCCGGCAGGTCGAGCGCGCTGAACGACAGAAGATCGGCGGTGTCCATCAGACCCACGACCTCGTAGAGATCCTCGGCCGTGAGCGGCAGGGCGGGGGGCTCCTGCTGGTCGGTGAACTCGGCGAGGAGTAGCTGGCGGAGCGAGGCGGGCATCGAAGCGTGCACCTCGATCCGCACCACCTCGCCGAACCGCCGGTTGCGGACCTCCTCCTGGATCAGGCTGAGGAGGTCGTCCGCCTCGTCGTCGCTCTCGATCTGGAGATCGGTGTTGCGGGTGATCCGGAACAGATACCAGCCCAGGATCTCGACCCCCGGGAACAATGATTCGAGATTGCCCCCGATCACCTGCTCCAGCGGCACGCAACTACGCGGATCGGTGAGAGGCACCCACCGCGGAATGATCTTGGGCACCTTCACCCGGGCGAACCGCTCCTCCCCGTCGGGGCCGCGCAGCACCACGGCGAGCGAGATGCTGAGGTTGGAGATGTAGGGGAAGGGATGTCCCGGGTCCACCGCGAGCGGGGTGAGGACCGGGAACACGTTGGCGTGGAAGTAGGCATCCAGGTGCTCCCGGTCTTGTCGCGGGAGCCCGTCCAGGCTCTGGTGCAGCGTCACGCCGCGTTCCGCCAGCGCGGGCAGCACGTCGTCCATGAGGCAGCGGCGATGCTCCTGCAGCAGCTCGCGCACCACGCTGGAGATGGCGCGGAGCTGCGCCTCCGGCGTCATGCCGTCCGCGGTCCGCTCCACGATCCCCGCGGCCACCTGCTGTTTGAGGCCCGCGACCCTGACCTGGAAGAACTCGTCGAGATTGCTGGAAAAGATGCTGAGAAACTTGACCCGCTCCAGCAACGGCGTCCGCGCATCGGCCGCTTCGTGCAGTACCCGGCGGTTGAACTGAAGCCAGGAGAGCTCGCGGTTGAGGTAGAGCGACGGATCCCGCAGATCCGGCGCCGGAGACTTCTGGGGAGAACGGAGCTGAAGATCGGTCACAGCTCAAAGGTACCCGCGGGAGTGAGACGGTAGGTAACGGGGAGGTAACGGGGCAGCGGGCAGGGGCAGGGGGCAGAAACGGCGGACGCAGCATCACCCCCGCTCCTTCCCCCGCACCGCCAGCGACACCGCCAGGCTCACCACGCCGACCACCAGACCACCCCAGAACGCGGCCCAGAACCCGCTTACCGTGAACCCGAGATCCCAGCGCACCGACAGCCATCCGGTCACCAGCACCAGCACCGCGTTGATCACCAGCGTGAAGAGACCCAGCGTGACCACGATGAGCGGACAGGTGAGAACGGTGAGGATCGGCCGGAGCAGGCTGTTGACGATGCCGAAGACGGCGGCCACGAGCAGCAGGTCCACCGGGCCGCCGGTGAAGTCCAGCCCCGGCAGCAGGTATGCCGCCGTCCAGAGCGCCGCCGCGTTCAGCAGCCAGTGCAGGACTAACGAGGGCATGGACTCGACGGCCTCAACCGATGACTCCGCCGCCCAGGACCCTGCCCCCCGGTCCGTAGAGCACCCCGGATTGTCCCGGCGTGATGGCGCGAACCGGCTCGGCCAGCGCCAGGTCCAGAGCACCGGCGCCCGACTCGAGAACCGTGGCCTCGACCCCGGGCGCCCGATGGCGAACCTGGACCTCGCACCTGTCGCCTGCCCGGAGCGGATCGGCGAGCCAGTTCAGCTCCTCCAGACGCACTCGGTGCCCGGCCAGATCGTCGGCGGTGCCGATCACCACCTCCCGCCGCTCCGGCCGGATGGCCACAACGTAGCGCGGCTCGCCGTAGCCGCCGGGAAGTCCCCGGCGCTGACCGATCGTGTACCGGGCGTAGCCGCCGTGCTCGCCCACGATCTCCCCGGCCGTCGTCACCAGCGGACCCGGCGTCAACGCGGGCGCGTCCGCGGGCAGGTGCCGCTCCAGCACGCGGGCGTAGTCGTCGTCCGGGACGAAGCAGATCTCGACCGACTCCGGCTTCTCCGCCGTGGTCAGGCCGAGCCGCCGCGCCAGCGCGCGGGTCTCGCTCTTCGATAGCTCGCCCACCGGGGTCAGCATGCGGGCCACGACCGCCCGGTCGATGCCCCAGAGGAAATAGCTCTGGTCCTTGCGGCGATCCGCCCCGCGGTACAGCCCGCCCTCGCGCGCCACCGCGTAGTGTCCGGTCGCGATGTTGGCGCAGTCCAGCGCGTCCGCGTGGGCCAGCAGATCGCGGAACTTGGTGAACGAGTTGCACCGCACGCAGGGGATCGGGGTGCGGCCCCGGCTGTACTCGCTCACGAAGTTCTGGATGACGTGAAGCGCGAACCGGTCCTCCAGGTTGAGCACGTAGTGCGGGATGCCGAGCGTGTGGGCGACGTCGCGCGCGTCGTTGATGGAGTCGAGCGAGCAGCAGGGGCGGTCCGGCACCTCGTCGCCATAGCAGAAGAGCTTCATCGTGGCGCCGACCACGTCGTAGCCCTGCTCCACCAGCCGCGCCGCCGCGACCGAGCTGTCTACGCCGCCGGACATCGCGACGAGCACTCTGCCCCGCGGCCCCTCAGGCACGACCCAGCACCCCCGCCAGCTTCCGCACCTTGGCGACGACGCCCGGCATGACCTCCGCGACCCGCTCGACGTCGGCCGGGCTGCTCTCCCGGCCGAAGCTGAAGCGGATCGCGCCAAGCGCTATGTCTCGTGGGATCCCCATCGCCACCAGCACGTGGGAGGGCTCCACCGAGCCGGTCGAACAGGCCGAGCCGCTCGATGCCGCGACCCCGGCGAGATCGAGGTGCATCAGCAGCGCCTCGCTGTCGGTTCCCGCCACCGAAACGTTGAGCACGTGGGGCGCCCGCTCGCTCCCTTCGGCGGTGACGACGAGATCGGCCACGGTCGCCTTGAGCCGCTCGGTCAGGCTGTCGCGCAGGTGTCCCAGACGCTCGGCCTCCTCCGACTGCTCCCGCCCCGCGAGCAGCGCCGCCCGCCCGAGCGC
>JACCSE010000559.1 GCA_013813145.1 Gemmatimonadales bacterium | reverse complement strand
GGGCAGCGGGGCAGTAGACGTTTTGCGTCCTTCTCCTGCCCCCCTGCCCGCTCGCGCCCCTGACCCGCTGACATGCACGCCTTTGGGGCCACACTTGTAGGTCGTTCCCGAGTCGCCCAGGACCCCTTCGAAGTTGCCTACCACGAGATCGCCGGTGAGCGCGGGAAGCGCGCGGTCGAAGAGGCCGCGGCCGCTGTCGGGTGGAACGCCGTCGGGGACCGTGAGGGTGCCGAGGTTGATGTCTCCGGTAAAGGCGAGCCGGACCGGCGAGAAGAGGCGCGGCATGGGTGGCGGAGGCTCGGGAGCGGGGAGCTCGCGCGGGGCCGGGGGAACCGGTTCCCCGGGGACCGGCGCCGGCGGAGCGGGCGGTGGTTGCCTGGCGCAGGCTCCCAGCGCGAGCAGGGCGATCGGGATCCAGGCCCGTCGGCTCACGCCGGAGGTCCGCCCCCGTTCCAGCGGTGAGCGACCTCGCGGATCCGCCTGATGCTCCGCTCGCGTCCGACCACGGCCAGAAGTTCGTTCACCGGTTCAGAGACGGTGGAGCCGGTGAGCGCGACCCGGATAGGCTGCATGGCATCGCCCAGCTTGAGGCCGTGCTGCTCGGCGACCCTCTTGAGCAGGTCGAGCAACCGCTCCGGGGTCCAGCCCGCGGGTTCTACCCCGTCGAGGGCGTCGGCGGCGCGCTGCAGGTTGGTCGAAAAGGCCGGACCCATCTTGCGGATCAACGCTTCGCCCTTGGGATCGAGCGGGGGCCGCGAAGGATCCAGGCGAACCGCCACCTGCCCGGCCACATGGAGGATGGTCCGGGAGCGCGCCTTGACGGCATCGATCAGGGGGGCCAGATCGCCGTCGGCGGAGATACCCATACGCTCGAGTTGCCGGCGGACCGGAGCAACCAGCTCTTGGGCCGGAAGCGTCGAGAGGTACTGGCCGTTCATCCACTCGAGCTTGGTGGCGTCGAAGACCGCGGCCTTCTTCTGGATCCCCTCCAGCGTGAACAGCTCGATCATGTCCGCTTCGGGGAGGATCTCCCGATCCCCGCCCGGCGACCAGCCCAGCAGCGCGAGGAAGTTGCGCATGGCGGTGGGGAGGATGCCCTGTTCCTGGTAATCGCCGACCGCGGTGGCCCCGTGGCGCTTGGAGAGCTTCTTGCCATCGGGCCCGAGGATCATCGGTACGTGGGCGAACACCGGCGGCTGATGACCGAGCGCGCGATAGAGCGCGATCTGCTTCGGGGTATTGGAGATGTGGTCGTCGCCCCGGATTACGTGGGTAATCCGCATGGCGATGTCGTCGCTCACGACCGCGAGATTGTAGATGGCGGTATCGTCGCTCCGGAGGATGACGAAATCGTCGAGGTCGCGACCCTGGAAGCTGATCCGCCCGTGCACCGCGTCGTCCCAGGCCAACTCCTCGTCCCGCAGCAGAAAGCGGATGGTAGACGGCACCCCTGCCGCCGCCCGCGCGGCCGCCTCCTCCGCGGGGATCCGGTAGCAGCGCCGGTCGTAGCGGAACGACCCCCCGGCGTTGCCGGCCGACGCGCGCTGGGCCTCCAGCTCCTCGCGGGTACAGAAACAGCGGTACGCCTTGCCCTCCGCGAGGAGCCGCTCGGCGTCGGCCTGGTGACGGGGGCCGTACTCGCCCTGAAAGAGCGGACCCTCGTCCCAGGTGATTCCCAGCCAGCTCAACCCGTCGAGGATGACCCGGGTGTGCGCCTCGGTGCTGCGCTCCCGGTCGGTGTCCTCGATGCGGAGTACGAGCTGCCCGCCGCTGTGTCGGGCGTAGAGCCAGTTGAAGAGCGCCGTCCGCGCGCCGCCGACATGGAGGTAGCCGGTTGGCGATGGAGCGAATCGGACGCGGGGAGGAGGGGGCATGGGGATTGGCTTAAGCGTGGAGGGTGAGGCCCCTTCACCCATTTTCACGGCTGTTGGACGGAGCGGGAGGGATTCGAACCCTCGATAGGGGTTTACCCCCTATGCCGGTTTAGCAAACCGGTGCCTTCAGCCACTCGGCCACCACTCCAGCGAGCCGGTAAAAATTGCCTGGCTGGGGGACATAGGCAAGGGGTGGCGCGGGGTCATGCTGGGCTCGATCGCGCCCGCCGATCTTTGGTGGGCTCTCACGCTCTGAGCGTGGGAAGCGACTCCTTTAAGAAGCAAATGTTCCAGCTCGATGAGTCTGCGCACAGCCTCGCGGCGCTCTTCGACGTCCGCCGCAAGTCTGAGAGCACGCCGCCGCGCCGTCCATTGACAAGTCCCGGTACGGGGCCGCATTTCTGGGAGACTCTAGCGCACGCCTCGGCTCAACTCGTCAACAGGTATCGTTCCAATGAACCGCCTCGGAGCGGCGTCCGCCTTCTTACTGTCTGCCTGCTACTCCTACAAACCGCCGACCCTACCAGCGCCCCGTGATGCGACCGTGGTCAATGCCTCGATGGGTCGAGCATGGGATGCCGTGATCGACCTGTTCGCCGCTCGCAACATCCCAATCCGCACCATCGAGCGAGTGTCGGGGCTGATCGCGTCAGACCTCCTGGCTATAGGTCTCGATGGGAAAGAGTGGGCCTCCTGCGGTACGTTCGCCGGCGACACCATTGCGCCGAACTGGGCGATCTACAACGTGCTGGTGCGGGGCGACTCGGCCAGCGCCACTGTGCGGACCACGGTGCGCTGGACCTACGTTTACGAGAAGGAGAATCGATCCAGGGAGTGTTCAAGCAGCTATAAGTGGGAGCGTGACCTCGAAGTAGAAGTGAAGGAGCGGGCGGAGCAACGGCAAGAGCGGGGATTCACCCGGGTCGATACGCCCGGGGTCGCTCCGGGTGCGGTGCTGGAGGGCGAACCGGTGCAGGCTTCCCCCGAGGCTTCCTCGCCATCGGCCGCGGCCCCGTATACCGCCGAGCCCACGTCGGGAAGCGATGGTCGATCCAACGACGAGCTGGTGCGAAGCCCGAGTTTCCGCCGGGCCATCACTGACCTTCAGCGACTGGGGGTTGTCACCGGCTACCAGGAGTTCCGCCGGGATACCCTCACCCTCGACCTAGGCAACGGGCTCTCGACGTCCGCTTCCACGGAGTACAACCTGGGACGGCTACACCTGGCCTACCGGGGGACGACAGACTACAGCTCGAGGAGCGTGTTGGAACTGCGGCGCGACGGCCGCTATATAGGAATGTTTACCAAGGATGGCCTAGCGTGGGAGGAGGCGCGTTAGGGGGGTGCGAACGGTGGTGGGTCGGCTATTCGACGGCCAGACGGCACTCCCTCCGTGAGTGTCTGACGTTCAAGACTGCGGCACGTCTGCCCGGCAGTATTAGCACTTCGGATACACCAAGGGAAAGGAAGCCGTGGCAAACAAACGAAACCTAGAGGCGCTTTCTCGGGTACTCTACGAGGTGGGGATGGCTGAGAGATCCTTGAACCTCGCGGAGGCACTCGCCTCCCGAGGTGTACTGGTCCCGAGCGCACTCAGCGAGGACGAGCTCGTCAAGATCGGCGCCGATGCGGCAGGCAGAGTCCCCACCGACCGATCCGAAATTGCGCTCTGCGTGAGGGAAGGTCTGGAGCGAATCGCCAAGGGCAATCCCTGACGGTCGGACTCTGCACGATGTTGGCGCCGTTGAGGTCCCCGGCCTCCCGGCGGCGCGGCTCGTCCCGGCCGGCAGCAGGACAAATCCACCCTCCGCGGCGGCGTCCGCAAGGTGCACGGGCGAGATCCGACGACTCAGCGGGTACCACGGATCCACGCCTGCATAAGGCGACGGCGCTACCGGCAAGCAGTCCCACCACGCGTACGAGCCGGTCGTCTACCTGGCCCTGGAGGCTTGGAGGGTTCCTGGGCCCACCCTTGCGGGGAGCCTGTACCGAGCCGGTGCCATCCCCCGTTCGCTCAGTACCACCTCAGCAACGCACTGAAGGCAGCCCTTCGCGAGAAGGCGAAGCAGATTCATATGAGTCTTGATCTCTTAAAGGTGAGCCCAGTCACCTCAAGTGGTCAGGTATTGGGGTAGGTTGCCTCCCTCCCCGTCGGCCACCTGGTCATGGGAGCAGCGATTATGCGCTGCGCACCCCTGCATTGTCCAACGTCTGTTCGGTGCGCTGGCTCAGCAATTCCATAAAATTTGTAAGGAGTAACACGATGGCATTAATGAAGGAGAGCCTCCAATCCGGGGCTGATGGCAGCACGGTCGTCGGGCTATTCGAAGACCAGCCTTCCGCCGAGCAGGCTATCCAGCGCCTCAAAGCGGAAGGGTTCTCTGAACAGCAGATCGGCGTCGCGGTGCGCGACCGTGCCCAGCAGCAGGCACTTACGGAGAGCACCGGCACCCAGGCCGCCGAAGGTGCGACGAAGGGCGCGGTTGGTGGTGGCGTAGTGGGTGGCGTAGTCGGTCTCCTGGCAGGAGTCGGGGCACTCGCCATCCCGGGTATCGGACCAATCATCGCCGGCGGAGCCCTCGCCTCGACTTTGGCCGGTGCAGGGATCGGCGCTGCCGCCGGCGGGCTGATGGGCGCGCTGGTTGGGATGGGTATTCCGGAAAATGATGCTCGACACTTTGAGCAGGGCTTCCAGGAGGGCGGCGTCCTAGTCACGGTGCAGGCGGGAGCCCGCAGTGGAGATGTCCGGCGGGTGCTCCACGAGAGCGGGGCTGATCTTGGCTCAATGGGCCTGGAGACCGCCCGTCCGGCCGCTGTTACCGAAGCCGAGGGGGGCGCCGAGCGCCTGGAGCTGCGCGAGGAGCAGCTCGATCTGAAAACACGGCAGGTGCAAGCTGGTGAAGTCCGGCTCCGGAAGGAAGTCGTGACCGAGAATCGGAACATCGAGGTGCCGGTAACGCGGGAAGAAGTCGTGATCGAGCGCCACCCTGTCTCGGGGCGTGAGGCTTCGGACCAGACCCTCGACGACAACGAGGAAGTCCGCATCCCACTCATGGAGGAGGAAGTGGACGTTCGGAAGCGGGCTGTTGTCCGGGAGGAAGTCTCGGTTGGGAAGCGGAAGGTGCAGGAG
>JACCSE010000542.1 GCA_013813145.1 Gemmatimonadales bacterium | reverse complement strand
CGGTCTGGGTGACGCCGTCCGCGCGTCGCAGCTCGCGGGCGAGCAGCCAGACCTGTCGCTGCCCGCCCCGCCATTCGCGGCCGGACGCGACGTGGACGATCCGCGTCGTCAGCCTTCGCCGCTTTCGCGGGGGACGGGATAGGGGCCGCTCTCGCGAGCGATCTCGCCCAGCAGCCGGCGCAGCTCGGCCAGGCTGAACGGCTTGTGCAGGTAGGGGCGCTGGAGGGTTTCGAGGAACGCGAGGGTATCGCCCCGCACGGTGTCGCCGGTGCTGAACACCAGCCGGGCGGCCATGGCCGGGCTCCGGCGGGAGAGCTCCTCGTAGAACTCGCGCCCGCTCACCCGCGGCATGCGGAGGTCGGAGATGATGAGATCGAAGGTATCCCGCCCGGCGAGCTCCAGCGCCTCGGTACCATCGGTGGCGACGACGGCGATATGACCCCACGCCTCGAGCGTCGCCCGCATGTAGTGGAGGATGTGCGGCTCGTCGTCCACCACCAGAACCTTGAGACGGCGGGTCGGCGCGCGGGAGCCGGTATCCGGGGGCGGCGCGGCGGGCCGGCTGGCCAGCGGTAGCTGCACCGTGAACGTGGAGCCCCGTCCCTCCTCGGTGGCCAGCATGATCCGTCCGCCGTGCTCGCGCACGATACCCTGGCTGATCGAGAGACCGAGCCCGGTACCCACTCCTTCGGCCTTGGTGGTGAAGAAGGGTTCGAAGACCTGCGCCGCCAGGCCTTCGGACATCCCCGGTCCATCGTCTATGAAGTCGATCGCCACGCCGTCGAGCCAGCGGCGGGCACGCACGATGATGGTGCCGGGCCGCCCGGCCGAGTCGATCGCCTGGGCGGCGTTGTTGATCAGGTTGACGAACACCTGCTGGATCTGGTTCGGCTCGATGTCGGGCATGGGCAGATCCGCCTCGACGTCGATCCGGGCCTCGACCCGATGCGCCATGAGCTGGTTACGGAGCAGCAGAAAGGTGGCGTCGAGTAGCGGGCTGAGGGCGGTCGGCCGGCGCTGATTCTCCTGTTTCCGGGCGAAGCTGAGCAGATTCTTCACGATGTTGGAAGCGCGCTCCGCCTCCTCTTGAATCACGGTCAGCGGCTCGCGCAGGGCCGCCGGGACGTGGGGGATCTCGGTGAGGTAGTCGGCGAAGCCCACGACCGAGGCCAACGGGTTATTGAGGTCGTGGGCCACCCCCGCGATGAGCTGCCCGATGGCGGACATCTTCTCCGACTGGATGAGCTGGTCTTGCAACCGGCGCCGTTCCGTCTGATCGTCAAAGAGCAGCACGATGGCGGACCGGTCGGTGCTGCTGATCGGAACCGCGGTGACCGCGTAGGTCCGCTCCCCGGTACGGAGCTCCACTTCGCGGCCCGCTCCTTGCTGATCCAGGGCCCGTTTCAGATCGGTGGCCCACTCGGGAGGGACGAAAGCCTGCCAGGGGCGGCCGATCAGGGCCGCGGGCGGAGCGGTGACCAGATTGGCGAAGGCCCGGTTGGCCCGGCGGATCCGTCCCCCCCGATCCACGATGCAGATGGCCGGCGAGATGGCGTCCACCACCTCCTGCCAGGAGCGGCGGCCGTCGTCGTGCAGGTCCACCAGGCGAGCGCTCTCCAGCGCGATGCTGGCCTGGGACACCAGCCCTTCGAGCAGAGCGAGATCGCCGGTGCCGTAGCGACCCGGCTCACCGCGGACCGCGAGCGCACCGGTTACCCTAGCCTTGGCGAGGAAAGGCACGATGATCCAGCCGCCGTCGGCCTCGGGCTGGGGATCGAGCCCGCCGTCCCGCAACACCGATCCAAGACCCTCAGTCAGCAGCAGCGGCCCCCTCCGGGCTGCCAGATCCAGCAGCGGTCGGCGGTCCGGGGAGTTAGGCGGCCAGGTCTGCGGGTAGTCGCGGCTCTCGCCGTCGGGATCCAGTAGGACGAGCGAGATCTCGCTGGGGGTCAGCGATTCCTGGACCCGGCGGATCAGCGCATCGACGACCGAGGCCCGCCGGAGAGTCCCGGCCAGCTCCTGGCCGAACGTCGTCACCCGCCGCAGCAGTGCCAGTCCGGCGTCGGTGGTCACGGGAGTAGAACTAGTCGAGAGAGGATTGACCATGATCCGGGCGAATACGCGAGGCCGCCTGAGCCCGGCGGACCTGCAACTGGTGATTCTGCTCCTGAGCCGCGGCTCGGCGCACCGACGCGTGTACCTGGAGCGGCGATTGGCCGGTGAGGGCCCCGACCCGTTGCTGGATGCGCCCGACCTGCTCGAGCGGCTGCTGACGGTCCGGACGATGCTCGTTCCGTCCGAGGCCCTCTTCTTCTACGTGCTGATCCGACACGCGCTGTGCCGCGCAGGAGTGGACGATCGCGACCTGGCGGACTATCTGGCCGCCCTGCTGCTCGACTTCGGCCGGCGCGACCGGGCCTGGCGGGTGGACTGGAACGACGACCAGCGCCACCGCTACCTGGTGGACATCCTGACCGATCTGGAAGCCAGCGAAGGGGCACGCCGATTCAAGGTAATGGTCCATCTGGGCAACTATGCCTTGTGGCTGGCCGGTCTGTTTCCCGACTATATCGCGGCGCGCCAGCTCCGAAAGGCCGGCCCTGGCGTCGGCTACTATGACGCGCTGGGACGGCGTGGGTTCGGTCTGGCGTCGGACCACGCGCTCGCCGGCGAATATGGCCTGGATACGGTCCTCAGGACCGCCGCCGAGCGGTTCCCCTCGCTCCGTGGCGCGCTCAACGGAATAAGCGACCGAGTGTTCTTCCCCAACTTCAGCTCACCCGACCGCATTCTCCGGGATCTCGGCGCGGGCTGAGGCCCGCTCGACCAGCGCGCGGAACAGGCCGCGCTCCGGCGCACCGGCCTCGGCGTGCATCTCCTCGGGGTGCCACTGCACCGCGAGAAGCCAGGGCGCCTCGCCGTTCGTCTCCACTGCCTCCACCAACCCGTCCTCGGTCCACCCAGTCGCGACGAGCGAGGGCGCCAAGTCGCGCACCGCCTGGTGATGGAATGAATTCACCTGAAGCGACACCGCGCCCAGCGCCTCGGCGGCGCGGCTCCCCGGCGCCAGCCGCACCGAGTGGCCGCGAGCGGAGCGCGGGGTAGCAGGGTTGTGGTCCACCGGGCCGGCGCGCTCCGAGGGCAGGTCCTGAAAGAGCGTGCCCCCGAGTGCCACGTTGATGAGTTGAATGCCGCGGCAGATCCCGAGGATGGGAAGCTCGCGCTGGCGCGCCGTCGCGAAGAGGGCCAGCTCGAAGAGATCGCGCTCGTGGCTCGGTGGGGAGAGGAGGGCGGACCGCTCAGCCGCGTACCACTGGGGATCGACGTCCTCGCCACCGGTGAGGATCACGCCGTCCACTCCATCGAGCGCGCGCGACGCGATGGAGGGACCGAGCAGCGGGGACAGGATGAGCGGTACCCCGCCGACCGCGAGGACCGACTGAAGGTACGCGGCGTTGACGCCGGTCCGTTCGGCGCCGTCCCAGGTTCGCAGCACGCCGCTCACCGCGATGCGGGGTGCGCTCACTGGAGCACCGAGTCGGGGAAGAACGGGCAACTCGGCTCCTCGATCCTGGCGGGATCCACCTGGACGCCGATGAGCGGCACCGAGGTCGGGCCGATGGAGACT
>JACCSE010000498.1 GCA_013813145.1 Gemmatimonadales bacterium | reverse complement strand
TTCTGGTCCTCGCGCTCGTCCTTGATGGTGATCGTGATGCCCTTGTTGAGGAAGGCGAGCTGTCGAAGCCGATCCGCCAGTGTCGTGTAATGGAACTCGAGCACGGTGAAGATCTCCGGATCCGGCTTGAACCGGACGATCGTCCCGGTGCCCCGCGCCTTGCCGAGCACTTCCAGCTTCTTGACCGTCTTGCCGCGGACGAACGCCATCCGGTGGCGGCTGCCGTCCCGGTCCACCACCACCTCGAGCCGCTCGGAGAGCGCGTTCACCACCGATACGCCTACCCCGTGGAGCCCGCCCGACACCTTGTAGCTTCTCTTGTCGAACTTGCCGCCGGCGTGCAGCACGGTCAGCGCCACCTCCACGGCCGGCTTCTTCTCGGTCGGGTGCATGTCCACCGGGATTCCGCGCCCGTTGTCCTGTACCGTGATGGAGTTGTCGGCGTGGATGGTCACGTTGATGGTGTCGCAGTGCCCGGCCAGCGCCTCATCTATCGAGTTGTCCACCACCTCGTAGACCAGGTGGTGCAGCCCGTTTTCGCTGGTGGACCCGATGTACATGCCGGGGCGCTTGCGCACTGCCTCCAGACCCTTCAAGACCTGGATCGATTCTGCTTTGTACTCCGGCGTGCCCTCGGCGAGGGCGTTGTCGTTCTTGGCCATAGTCTCCGTCAGCTAGGGCCGGGGCCGGTCCAGGGGAGCGGGCACCCAGCGGATCTCCTTCACCCGCCCGGTCCGGCCCGCGTTGATGCGGGCCAGGATCCGAGGGGTCATCAGACTCAGTTCGGTCGCCCACGCCGCCGTGGCGACGCGGACCCGGAGCACCCCGTCGGGGGTGACCGACTCCGGCGCGGTGACCGCCGCGATCTGCGGTCCCACCAGGTCGGGCCAGGCCTCCACCACCTCGGCCTGTTGCAGCCGCTTGGAAAAGCCGGACCGCTTGAGATAGGACGCCAGGGCGTCGGCGAGCGGGATCGGCTTGTTTCGCGGCGCCATTACGATCCTCTCCGGACCCGGCCGGCATCCACTTCCCAGATCTCCAGCTCCAGCTCGGGCGGCAGCTCGTCGCGACGCGGTGCGGTGAGGAACACCTGACGCTCTCCTGATCCCAGCAGCCGCCGGGCCAGTCGCCGCTGCCGCTCGCGGTCAAGCTCGGCGAAGACATCGTCCAGCAACAAGGCCGGCTCGGTATGGCGGGCGGCGCGCAGGGTGGCGATCTCGATCAGCTTCAGCGCCACCGCGGCGCTGCGGTGTTGGCCGGTCGATCCATACTCCCGAAGCGGGCGTCCGCCGATCTCGAGGGCCAGGTCGTCGCGGTGTGGGCCGACGGTGGTCATGCCGCGGGCCCGATCGGCGGTGCGGGCGGCCTCCAACGCCGGCGCCCAGGCGGCACCATCGGCCAGCGCCGCATCGCCGCGGTAGCGCAGCTCCATCGTTCCGCATTCGCCCAGCACATCGAACTCGGCCCGGAAATGGTCGGCGGCGCCGCATATCCAGCGCTCCCGCGCCGCTACCACTTCCGCGCCGGCCCGGGCCAATGGGGCGTCGAACGCCTCGGCCAGCTCGGGGCGGCCCTGACGAAGCGCGCTGTTGCGCTGCGATAACGCCGCCCGGTATCGGCCCAACCCGCGGAGGTAGCGGGGATCGGCCAGCGAGAGCAGCCGGTCGAGGTACTGGCGCCGTACTGCCGCCGGGCCTGAGGCGAGCCCCACGTCCGCAGGCAGGAAAGCCACGGCCAGCCATCCACCGACCGCATCGGCCAGGCGCCCGGGCTCCTCGCCATCGAGGGCGATCCGCTTCCGCCGCCCCGCGGCCTGGTAAGCGATCGACACCTCACCGACGTCGCCGCCGGCGACCCCCGCCTCGACTCGAAATCCGGGAGAGCCGAAGCGCAGCACCTCTTGATCCGGAGCACCCCGGAGCGAGCGGAACAGGACCGGGTAATAGATCGCCTCCAGAAGGTTGGTCTTGCCCTGTGCGTTGGCGCCGAGCAGGGCGATCCCGCGGGCTGGTGGCTCGCACTCGAGGTCGGCCAGGTTGCGGAAGCCCCGGGCCGCCAGGTGGCGGAGCCGCACCGCTACTCGAT
>JACCSE010000478.1 GCA_013813145.1 Gemmatimonadales bacterium | reverse complement strand
CTTTCGTACTTCCCCCGCTTCCCTACGACTACACTGCGCTCGAGCCGCACATCGACGAGCAGACGATGCGCGTTCATCATGACAAGCATCACGGTACGTACGTCACCAACCTCAACGCCGCGCTCGAGCCGCACGCCGACCTGCAGAAGAAGTCGGTCGAGGAGCTCATCGCCAAAATCGACGCGCTGCCCGAGGCGGTACGGACCCCGGTGCGGAACAACGGCGGCGGCCACGCGAACCACACCATGTTCTGGGAAATGATGGGCCCGGGCGGCGCCAAGGAGCCGGGCGGCGGGCTGGCCCAGGCCATCGACAAGGCGTTCGGGGGCTTCACCCAGTTCAAGGAGCAGTTCGCCAAGGCATGCGCTGGCCGGTTCGGCAGCGGGTGGGCCTGGCTCATCGCCGATCGCGGTGGCGCCCTTTCCATCGACAGCACGCCCAATCAGGACTCGCCGCTCATGAGCGGCAAGACGCCTGTTCTGGGCTGTGACGTCTGGGAGCACGCCTACTACCTCAAGTACCAGAACCGCCGGCCGGACTACGTGACCGCCTGGTGGAACGTGGTGAACTGGACCGACGTCGCGCGGCGCTATGACGCGGGCCGCAAGACGTGAGCTCGCTTCCCGCCGTCGGGGCGGCCGCGCCGGACTTCACGCTTCCCTCGACCAGCGGGAGCGACATCACCCTCTCTGAGCTCAGGGGGCGGAACGTGCTGCTGGCGTTCTTTCCCCTCGCCTTTACCCGCGTCTGTACGGTCGAGATGTGCGCGTTCAGCGAGGACTACGAGCGTTTCCGCGTCGCCGACACCGAAGTCCTGCCGATCAGCGTGGACTCGGTGCCGACGCTGCGCGAGTTCAAGTCCAAGGAGCGCATCGCGGTGGACCTGCTGAGCGACTTCAAGCGCGAGGTCAGCCGCCGGTACGGCACGCTGCTGGAGGAGCAGTTCTTCTCCGGTCGGGCGTACGTGCTCATCGACCGCGATGGGATCGTGCGCTGGACCTTTCTCGAGCAGACGCCCGGCACCCGCCGGGAGAACGAGGAGCTCCTCGAAAAGCTGAGCGCCCTCCCTTAGTGCGGCGACCTTGATGCGGCGTCTCGTCCTCGCGGCGGTCGGGCTGTTGTCGGCCGCCGGCTGCCGCATCGAGGACCACACCCCTCGGGGCACCCGGCGGGACGAAGACGCCGTGCTGGCGCTGGTGGCCGACTACGCACGCACGCTTTCGGCGCGGGACTGGGACGGCGTACGGTCGCTCTTCTGGGGTCAGGGCAGCTATTCCGGACCGATGGTGCCCCGCTCCGTGGGGCGCGCCGTGCCGATCGACTCGGCGCTGGGGCGCTTCTCCCGCACGCTGCAAGGCGCCGAGCCCGGCAGCTTCGACGTGCGAGTGCTCCGCACCGACTTCCGCCAGGATGGCGATCTGGCGTCGGTCTGGCTCACCACTCGCCGCCGGATGCCGCTCGCCGCGGCCGGACCGGCGGAGCGGGACTGGATGGAGCACCTGGTGCTGCGGCGGATCGGCGGTAGTTGGCGCATCCTGAGCGTCGCCGGCTCTGCCGGTTCGCGCGGCGGCGCGCGGGGGTTGCGCTGAGCGCTCCGGGCTCGCCGCTCGCCGCGGTCGGCGCGGTCGCCCGGCTGCTCAACAGCAGTGCTGGCACTGAAGCCACGCTCGCCGCGGTGGCCGAAACGCTGCGCCAGGCTCTTCCGGCGGATTCGGTGACGCTCTGGCTCCGGATGCCGGGCACGGTCGCCTTCGGGGCGGTGCGCGCACCGCCCCTCCCAGGCCATGCGCCGGCGGTGGACCGGCTGGACGCGCGTCCCGCCGACGGGGAGTCGCTCAGAGCATCGGTGGAACACGGAGGGGTCCGCTTCGGCATCCTCGAGGCCCGGCTCCCGGCGGAGCCGGCCCAGGTGGAAATGCTGGCGGTGGCGGCGGACCTGCTGGCCCTGTTCCTCGCGTCGCTGGAGCTGACCGGGGACCTGGCGGGCGAAGTGGCGGCGCAGTGGCGAGAGATCGAAGCTCACCGGCGGTTCACCAGCCTGGTGATCGACAGTCTGCCGGTAGGACTCTACGTGGTGGACCGGGACTACCGGGTGCAGATCTGGAACCGGAAGCGGGAGACCGGCACCCAGGGGCTGCGCCGGGACCAGGTGATGGGGCGCCCGGTGTACGAAGTGCTCACCCGGCAGCCGGCCGACCAGCTCCGGGCGGAGTTCGACCGCGTCTTCGACACCGGTGAGATCCAGCAGAGCGAGCTGGAGGTGACGCGCGGCGGGGAGACCCGCTACTTCCGGCTGAGCAAGATCCCCATGCGCCTGGACGGCGACGAAATCAGCCACGTCATCACGATCGGTGAGGACGTGAGCGAATGGCGCGGGATCCAGGGACGGATCATGCAGTCCGAAAAGCTGGCGGCGATCGGCCAGCTCGCGGCCGGCATCATGCACGAGATCAACAACCCGCTCGCCACCATCAGCGCCTGCGTCGCCGCCATCGGGGGCGACCGGAGCGCGCCGCCGGACGAATACCTCGAGATCATCGACCGGGAAGTGGGCCGCTGCAGCCGGATCGTGGACGGCCTGCTGGACTTCAGCCGGCCCAAAGCGACATCGAAAGGACCGGTGGCCCTGAACCGGCTGGTGGAGGAGACCCTCTTCCTGCTGAAGCATCACCAGCGGTTCAAGCGGCTGGAGGT
>JACCSE010000464.1 GCA_013813145.1 Gemmatimonadales bacterium | reverse complement strand
TCGACCGACTCCGCCGGCGCGAGCTTCCGGTGCGCTGGGTGCGCGACGAAGGCCTGCACCTCACGCTCAAGTTCTTCGGCGAGGTCGCGGCCGAGCGGGTCGGCGCCATCGAAGAAGCGATCCTGCTGGCAAATGCCGGGTCGGAGCCGCTCGCAATGCGGCTCGACGAGCTCGGCGCCTTTCCCACGCCAAGCAGGGCGAGGGTGCTCTGGGTCGGCGTGGAAGCGCCGCCCGCGCTGGAGCTGCTGCAGGATCGGCTGGAACGCCGCTCCGAGGCGATCGGGTTCCCGCCGGAGGGCCGGCCTTTTCGTCCCCACGTCACCTTGGGCCGCGTACGAGACGGGCAGCGCTGTCCGCTCGAGGCGGTGGAGGAAGCGGGCGCGCCGGTCGAGCCGGTGCAGTTCGTCGCCACCGATCTTGTTCTGTACGAGAGCGTGCCGGCGAACGGAGGGCAGCGGTACCAGCCCCGCCTGACCGTGGAGCTGGGCCGCTGATGGGGTGTCTCACCGCGCCGTTCAAGCTGATCGGCTGTCTCGGTCTTCTTGCCGCGCTCGGCCTGGGCTGGCTCTACCGCGATCGGCTGGTGCGGGAAGGGAAGCGGCTGCTCGCGGGCGACGAAGCTCCGGCCGCGGCCGCGCCAGGCCGCCCCGGGCGCCAGGCCCTCCAGTCGGCCCGGGCCAAGGTGGATTCGCTCAATGGGTGGCGGGCCGACTCGGTGGTGCTGAGTCCGCCGGAGGTGGCGTCGCTGATCGGGGCGGGACTCGATCCGGAGCTCCGCGGCCAGCTCGACTCGATGCAGGTGCGGCTGCTCGACGGCGAGATCGAGGTGCGCGCCCGGCTCCGCACCGCCCGGCTGCCGCGGGAGCTGGTCGGCCCGCTGGGCGGAGTGCTGCGGGAGACCGAGCCGGTGGAGGCCGCCGGTCCCCTCCAGGTGACCGGCCCCGGTGCCGGCGAGTGGCAGGTTCGGTCGTTCCGGATACGCGACTTCCCGATTCCGGCCGACGCGGTCCCCCGCCTGCTGTCCCGCGCGCTGGGCGATTCCGCCCGCCGCGCCGTACCCGTGCGGATTCCGAAAGGGGTTCGCGAGGTCCGGGTCCGGCCGACCGGGGCGACATTGTACGGAGCACCGCGACCATGAGTCATCGGGTTCTCATCGTGGACGACGAGGCCGGCATCCGGCAGGCGCTGAAGCAGGTCCTCGAGTACGAGGACCTGGAGGTGCGCGTCGCGGCATCCGGTGGCGAAGCGATCAGCCTCTACTCCGAATTCCGCCCGCGGCTGGTCTTCCTCGACGTGAAGATGGCTGGACTGGACGGCCTGGAGACGCTGAGCCGGCTCCGGGACCTCGATCCGCTGGCGCAGATCGTCATGATCTCGGGTCACGGCACCATCGCCACGGCGGTCGAGGCCACGCAGCGCGGCGCCTTCGATTTTCTGGAGAAGCCGCTCGATACCGACCGCCTGCTCCTCACCGTGCGGAACGCCCTCGCCCATGCGGAGCTGGTGGGCGAGAATGCCCGACTCCGCGAGGCGGCTGAGAGCCGCTATGCCATGGTCGGCTCGAGCCCGGCCCTGGACGCCGTCCGCGAGCTGATCGCCAAGGTGGGACCGACGGCGGCCCGGGTGCTGGTCACCGGGGAGAACGGGACCGGCAAGGAGCTGGTCGCCCGCGGGCTGCACGAGGCGTCGCCCCGGCGGGATCAGGCGTTCGTGGAAGTGAACTGCGCCGCGATTCCCTCCGAGCTGATCGAGAGCGAGCTGTTCGGCCACATGAAGGGGTCGTTCACCGGCGCCTTTGCCGACCGGGCCGGCAAGTTCGAGCAGGCGGACGGGGGCACGCTGTTCCTCGACGAGGTAGGCGACATGTCGCTCTCGGCGCAGGCCAAGCTGCTCCGGGTGCTCCAGGAAGGCGTGGTCACCCGGATAGGCGGCTCGAAGTCGATCCAGGTGGACGTGCGGGTGCTCGCCGCCACCAACAAGGAGCTGGAGTCGGAGATCGCGGAGGGGCGGTTCCGCGAGGACTTGCTCTACCGGCTCAACGTGGTGCCGATCGAGGTGCCGGCGCTCCGCGAGCGGCTGGAGGACGTACCCGCGCTCGTGGCGCACTTCGCCGAACAGCTCGCGGCCGGCGCCGGCGTGCCGGGAAAGAAGTTCGCGCCCGAGGCGATCGACCGGCTGCAGGGGCGGGCCTGGCCCGGCAACATCCGCGAGCTGCGGAACGCGGTCGAGCGCGCGCTGATCCTCTCGCCGGGCAAGCTGGTCACCTCCGGCGATATCGACCGACTGCTGCCGGCCACCGACGGCGCCGCGATCTCCGCCGCGACCGAAGCCGGACGGAGCCAGACGTTCGAGACCTTCAAGCAGGAAGCGGAGAAGAACTTCCTTGCCCAAAAGCTGCGGGAGCACGATTGGAACGTCTCGGAGACGGCGCGGTCGCTCAAGATGCCGCGCTCCAACCTGTACAAGAAGATCGAGCGCTACGGCCTGACCAGGGAGTCGGCATGACCGAACGGCCGAGGGACTGGAATAAGGAACTGACCGACATCGATCGCGCGATCGAGAAGCAGGGGAGCGGCGTGGCCGGGGAGGGGGGCAGCACGGGCGAGGCAAGCCTCGCCCCGGCGCGTGCGCCGGGAGCGCCGGGTACAGCGCCAGCGGCGCGGAAGTCGGTGGCGCTCACCTGGTTCTGGACCCTGCTCGCCGTCGCCCTGGCGGTAGCGCTGCCGATCTGGCCCTACCAGCGAAGTTGCGGGCTGCAGTTGGGCTTTTTCCTGGGTGCGGCCGCGATCACGATTCTGGCCGGCTTCCTCGGAGCCCTGGCGAGCTGGGCCAACCGTCGAGCGCTGGCCCACGTCCTTTCGCTCGTCGTGCTCGCCTGGGCGACGGTCATGGCCGCCGGAGCGGTGCTGCCCCGCATCGGCTACGCCCGCGAGAGCCAGACCTGGCTCTGCACCGAGCCGGCACCGCAGGCCATACCGCCAGCGGTACTGCCTCGGGGACCCTGATGAGCCTTGCAATTCTCGCCGTGGGCGCGACGCTCGCGTCGCGCGGGCGAGGCAAGCCTTGCCCCTACGGGCACTCGCGTTCAACCGCCTACTACCGACTCTGACATGGCCAAGACCTTCAAGAACCTCATCGCCGGCGAG
>JACCSE010000454.1 GCA_013813145.1 Gemmatimonadales bacterium | reverse complement strand
GCCGTGGCCGTGGTGGAGCCCGACGCGCTGTACTCCTGGAGCCGTTCGCCCGCGATCAGCAGCGCCGTTTCCAGCGAGCGCCGGGTCCGCCCATCGATCACCGGCTCGTCCGCGATGGCGAGGCAGGCCTGCCGGAGGGCGATGAGGTGGCCTGCCAGGTTGCCGCTGTCCACCGTACTGATGTAGCGCGGCTCGAGCAACCGCAGGTCGCGCAGGTCGTACCAATTGTAGAAGTGTCCCCGGAACCGCTCCATGCGCTCCAGCGACGCGAAGGCCCGCTCCAGCCGGTCTACCATGTCCACCGCGGTGATGAAGCCGAGGTCGAAGGCGCTCACGGTGGCGAGAAGCTGAAGGCCGATGTTGGTCGGCGAGGTGCGCATGGCGACCACCGGCCCGGGGTCGTCCTGGAAGTTGTCCGGCGCCAGCCAATGGGTGTCGGGCCCGGCGAAGTGCTCGAAGAAGCGCCAGTGGAGCAGTGCGTACCGTCTCGCCGCCGACTGGTTGGAGGGCGAGAGCCGCCGCTCCCGACGTACCGCGGGGGTGCTGAGCGCGCTGGCGATGGCCGGCGAGGCCGACCAGACGGCGATCAGCGGCACCACCGCCAGGGCGAGCGCCCAGAGCGGCGGCGCCTCCCCCGCGCGAAGGATCCCTGCCGCCGCCACGGCGACCAGCACGACCAGCGCGAGCGCCACCGCCGGCCACATCGTCCGCCAGGCCGTACCAGCACCGCCCGAGACCACCCGCTCGGTCTGCGACGCGGTCTGCCACTCGAGCAGGTCGCGCCCGCTGACCGCGAGCCGCCAGAGGGTGCGCAGGATCGCGTCCGCCGACACGAAGGCCTGGTGCGGAAGGAAGATGACCGCCAGCGCGAGCTGCTTGGCGCTGGTGACCGCGTCGCGTCCCACCGCGGCGTAGTAGGCCCGCCAGGACTTGTCCCCCGGCGGCCGCAGCAGCGCCAGGAGCAGCGAGACGATCCAGGGCGCGGCGACGGCCCCGAGACCGAGGAGCGTCCAGCGGAGCGGCGAACCGGGCAGCACCGTCCAGCCGGCGATCATGAACAGGAGCACGGCCAGCTCGACCATGCTGCGCCGGAGGTTGTCCAGGATCCTCCAGCGCGAGAGCACCGACAGTCGGTTGGGCTCGGGTCCGTCCGGCCCGGGGACCCTCGAGGTCAGCCACTGAAGCAACTGCCAGTCGCCCCGGATCCAGCGGTGCTTCCGGCGGGAGAAGGTGAGATAGCGGGCCGGATAATCGTCGTAGACGACGATGTCGGTGGCCAGTCCGGCGCGGGCGTAGCTACCCTCGATCAGGTCGTGGGAAAGGAGCCGGTTCTCGGGGAAGCGCCCGTGGGTCGCCTGCTCGAAGGCGTCCACCTCGTAGATCCCCTTGCCGGTGAAGCTCCCTTCGCCGAAGAGGTCCTGGTACACGTCCGACACCGCGGTGGTGTACGGGTCCACCCCGGGCTGGCCCGACTGGATCCGGGCAAAGCGGGAGCGGTGCGCGCTCGGCAGAGTGACGCCGACCCGGGGCTGGAGGATCCCATAGCCCCGCACGACCCGGCCCTTGGCGGGATCGTAGACGGCGCGGTTGAGCGGATGCGCCAGCGCGCCGACGAGGAGCGGCGCGGTCTCCGGCGGCAGGACGGTATCGGCGTCCAGCGTAATGACGTAGCGGATCCGGCGGATCGCCTCGGCGTCGCCGACGATCGTGGAGAATGCACCCGGCGCGCCGCCCCGGACGAACTGGTTGAATTCCGCCAGCTTGCCCCGTTTGCGCTCCCACCCCATCCAGACGCCTTGACGCGGGTTCCAGCGGCGCGAGCGGTGAAACAGATAGAACACGTCGTCGGAGCCGGCGGCGTGGCGCGCGTTCAACTCGCGCACGCCGGTCACCGCCGCCTCCAGAATGGCGGCATCGCCCTCATCGGATTCCGTGGGCGCATCGGCGAAGTCGCTGAGGATGGCGAAATGGAGATGGGCCTCGCGGTTGGCGAGGTATTGCACCTCCAGGTGCTCCAGCGCCTCGCCGACCGCCGCGGGACTGTCGAAGAGAGTCGGGATGACGACTGCCGTGCGGAACTCGGCGGGCACGCCGCCGTGCCCGGCCAGGTCGAGCTTGGGCAGGAGCCGGGGCGGGAAGAACGCGGTGACCAGCTGGTTCACCA
>JACCSE010000445.1 GCA_013813145.1 Gemmatimonadales bacterium | reverse complement strand
CCAGCCTGAGGTCGTTGAGGCGCAGCTCGGTGTCCTCGAGCGCGTAGGATTTCTTGCCCAGGTCGGCCTGCACGTCGGCGGTGAGGCCGAGGTTCACCCGGTTGAGGTAGGGAATGCCGGCGAAAGTAAGATTCACCGTGTCCGCATCCGCGCGGGTCTGGATGGCGACGAGGTTT
Organism: Gemmatimonadales bacterium; assembly: GCA_013813145.1. Classification (GTDB taxonomy): domain Bacteria; phylum Gemmatimonadota; class Gemmatimonadetes; order Gemmatimonadales; family GWC2-71-9; genus CAVVWJ01. Next base: position 4,819 of record JACCSE010000445.1, on the reverse strand, counting down.
CGGCTGAAGTCGCCCGAGAGTGACTGATCGAAGCCGGTCAAGGACGCTTTGAGCTTGGCCTGGCGGTTGTCGAAGGCGACCGCGGCATCGCTGATCTCGAGGCGCCGCAGGCTGATCGCGATCGGCTTCGCCGCCTCCGGCCGCCGCTCGGCCTCCGGCGTCTTCTTGGTGATGTCCCAGTTGGCGGTGCCGTCCTCCAGCTTGATCAGGGAGAGCCGCGGCTGGTCGAGCTCGATGGAGCGCACGACGATCGGCTTTCCGCCCCCGCCCAGCACGTTCCCCACCACGCTGGCCAGGTCCAGGGCCACGCCGAGGTGACGGATCGAGGCGAGGGTGTCTCGCTCGAACCGGCCGATCCCGACCGCCGTGAGGTCGTCCAGTCGAAGGGTGAGGTTGGGGAAGTCGCGGAAGAAGGTGAGGCCGGCGCCGCGCCAGTCGACCCGGGCGTCGAGGGTGCGGTTCACCTCGACCTTGGCCCGTTGCGCTATCCGGTCCTGGAAGAGCAGCGGGAGGACGATGAGCAAGACGAGCAGGAAAACCGTCAGCGTCCCGGCCACAGCCAGGATTCGCGTGCGTCGTGTCATGGGTTACCTCTATGGAGCGCGTGCGGTCAGCACCATGTCATCCCGAGGGTGCGCAGCGACCGAGGGGATGACATGGCCTGAACTCGGCGGCATGCCGCTCACTTACCTCAACCGAACAGTAACCGCACCGTCCACACCGCGATGATCATGGCGGCGGCGTCCGCGAGGAGCCCCGCCGGCACCGCGTGGCGCGTCTTCCTGATACCCACCGCCCCGAAGTACACCGCGATCACATAGAACGTTGTCTCGCTCGACCCGTACATGACGGCGGCCATCTTCACCAGGATCGAGTCCTCGCCGTACTGGTTGATCATGTCCACCACCAGCGCCGCCGAGCCCGAGCCCGAGAGCGAGCGAATGATGGCCATCGGCAGCAGCTCGGCCGGGAAACCGATCAGGCCCAGCACCGGATCGAGTGCCCGGGTCAGCGCCTCCATCGCCCCGCTGGCCCGGAACATCGCGATGGCGAACAGGATCGCCACCAGGTAGGGGATGATGCGCACGGCGACCTGGAATCCCTCTTTCGCCCCCTCCACGAAACTCTCGTAGACCGGAACCCGCTTGTAGAGACCGTAGAGCGGGAAGCCCACCAGGATGATCGGGACGACGAAGAAGGAGAGGACGCTGATGACGTTGCGCGCGGTGTCCATGGCGGCTCAGGCCTCCACGCCCGCGGGCGCCGGCGGGTTCCGGTGGGGATCGGACGCGCGGTAGCCCCGGAGCCGGCCGAGCAGCCTGGTGGCCACGATGGCGACGATGAGCCCAAGCACCGTCGTCGTGAGAATCGGGAAGATGAGCGTGTTGATCTGCGTGCCCATGAGCGCCAGCAGGAGCACCGGCGGGACGAGCTGCAGGCTGGCCGTGTTGATGGCCAGGAGCATGACCATGGAGTTGGTTGCGGTGTCCTCGGATGGGTTGAGCTTCTGCAGCTCCTCCATGGCCTTGATGCCGAAGGGGGTGGCCGCGTTGCCCAGCCCGAAGACGGTGGCGGTGAGATTGAGCGCGATCATTCCCAGCGCGGGATGGTCGGCCGGCACTTCGGGAAAGAGCGGGCGAAGGATGGGGCGGACCAGCTTCACCAGGGCGAAGACGATCCCCGAGTCCTCGGCGATCTTGAGGATGCCCAGGAAGAGGGCCAGCACCCCGATGAGACCGATCGCGATCTCCGCCCCGGTCTTGGCGAAGTCCAGGGCCGCGGTGGCGATGGCGTTGAGCTTGACGAAGCGGACCGGCTCGAAGACGACGCCGGCGGTCGCCGCGGGTGGGGTGAAGCCCACCAGCCTGCCTTGCAGCTCTTCGTCGCGGGAGCGCGAGACCTTACCGATGGTGGCCAGCGGCTCGGGGAGCTTGGCGCCGGCCGCGAAGCGGAGCTGGGTGCCCTGCTCGCTTTGGAGCAGATAGCCGGGATAGGCGGCGGCGGGAGCCTGCTCGGTCCGGTAGAAGCTCCCGTATTGCCCGGAGTCGATCCGGATCTCCACCGGCACGCGGCGGGCGGCCGGGTCGTAGCCGTCGGGGAAGGAGAGCGTCACTGGGAGCGGCCGGCCGTTCCGGTACCGATCGCCGGCGAAGTCGCGAACGTCGTAGCCGAGGGCGAAGACGAAACTGGAGACGATCAGACCTGCCCAGATGTAGTTCAGCATCGACTGGCCGGGTAGTGGTGGAGACCTGTGGGAGATGCGAACGAATACGACTGGATGGCGGGGTCTCGCAAGTCGGCGCGCTCGACGCGTGGGTGCCGGTTCGCTCCGTCTCCGATAGCGCGGAGCGACCCCGGATGGTACCATGGTGTCAACGCGAGCCGGACTCCACCGCGGTCCGGGATCGACAGGAAATCACAATGAGCGACTGGATACACGCGCTTCCGGTGGGCTGGATGGGAGTCGTGGTTTTCGGCGGCACCTATGCCGGAGCGGCGCGGAACGTGGAATGGCCGGCCATGGCCCGGCAACGCGCCACGCTGACAATGGTCCCGATCCCGCTGGCCGAAGCGTTAAGGACGACGCTCGGCCTGACGCTGACAGGTGAGGGACAGCTCGCAGCGCAGCGGGGGATCGTCGCGGCGCTGGAGAACGCGCTGGATGCGCGGCGTCAGCGGATCCTGGTCAGCCGGGCGGAGGTCAACGCGATGAAGTGGACGGCCCTGCTGGTGAAGGCGTTCTATACCCTGGTGGCGATAGCCATGGTGCACAGTGACAACCGGCTAGACCGCGGCCATCGCCATGGCACTTTTCTCCACGGCGGTGGCTGTCTGTATCCTGTTGATCGTCACCCACGATCGGCCCTTCACCGGCAAGGTATCGGTCCAGCCGACGGTGCTGCTCCAGGTGCGGCCGGAGTCACCGCTCCCGGAGAACGGATCGTAGCGAGCCGCTGGCCTCGGACCGACCGTAGCTGGGCGACCGCGGTGACGGGAAGGGCGAGCAGAGCGGCCAGGGTCAGCGAGTGGAACGGCCTCATGATCTGATTCTCTCACATGAGATGTGAATCAGGTTGGGTTACCGGGCGTAGGCGGGCTGCCAACGGTGCTGAATGGCCTTCCACTGAAGTGCCTGATACAGCGCGGCGAGTCCGACCAGGATGTACACCGCCCGGCTCGCCGGGCTCAGGTTGCCAAGCAGCGTCCCCACCAGGTCCGAACCTGTCAGCCCCACCACTCCCCAGTTGATGCCTCCGACGACCAGCAGCACGGCGGCGATCACGTCCAGCTTTTTCATATCGACCTCACGATAGAGATATTGTGTCTCAGTGATGTTTAGGAATGTATAGTTAAAATGCTCGTTTGTCAAGCTATAGTTCAACTATTTCCCTTGACATATGATAGACAACGGTTACCTTGCTCCCGTGAACCAGCCCTCAGACATCCAGATCCCTCGCTATCCCGTGCGGCTCGTTGCCACCCGAACCGGGCTCAGCGCGCACGTGCTAAGGGCCTGGGAGCGGCGCTATGGCGTGGTTACCCCCACCCGCAGCGAGGGAGGCCAGCGGCTCTACTCGCAACTGGACATCGAGCGGCTGAGCCGTCTCCGCCGGCTCACCGAGCGGGGGCACGGGATCGGTCGGCTCGCCTCGCTCGGACTCGACCAGCTGACGAGCCTGGACGAGGAGAGCGCGGCGGAGGCGACCCCCGACCCGGCACCCGCTCGATCCCCCGGCGGCAGCGTCGGCGACATCACCGCGGCGGCGCTCCGGGCCACCCGGCGGCTCGACGCCGTGGAGCTTCAAGCCGTACTGGAGCGCGCCGCGGTCACCCTTGGGGTGCCCGACTTTCTCGACGGGGTAGTGGCGACCGCGCTGAATGAGATCGGGCGGGGCTGGACCGAGCGCTCGGTCTCCGTCGCGCAGGAGCACCTGGCGACCGCCGTCTTCCGCAGGGTGCTCGGCTGGCTCCTCGGCGTGTACCAGGTCAACGGCCCCGCGCCGCGGCTGGTCGTCGCGACTCCGCCCGGCCAAGTGCACGAGCTGGGAGCGCTGATGGTCGCGGTCAGTGCGGCGGCCGAGGGGTGGGGGGTGACCTACCTCGGGCCCGACCTGCCGGTGGCCGATCTGGTGAGCGCCGCGACGCAGACGGGAGCGCGCGCGGTGGCCGTGAGCGTGGTGTACGTCCCCGACGATCGTGCTCTCGCCGCCGCACTCCAGGAGGCCCGTGCCAATCTCCCCAGTCAGGTGCCGCTGCTCCTGGGAGGCGCCGCGGCGCCCGCCATCCGGCTGGAGCGCGAAATCGCCGGCGTAATGGTGATCGACTCGCTGGCGGACCTGCGGGCGCTGCTGCGACGATTGGGTGAAGAGGGTGCGGCGTGAGCGGCGGCCTGGTTCTCCTCACCGGCGCCAGTGGTTACGTCGGCGGCCGGCTCCTCCGCGCGCTCGAGGCCCAGGGGCGGCCGATCCGATGCATGGCCCGGCGGCCGGACCACCTCCGCTCCCGAGTGGCTCCCGGAACCGAGGTGGTCGCGGGCGACGTGCTGGACCCCGGATCGCTGGCCGGCGCGCTCCGCGGCGTGGATACGGCGTACTACCTCATCCATTCGATGGCTTCGTCCCGCGACTACGCGGAAAACGACCGCCGGGGCGCCGAGTCGTTCGCCAAGGCCGCCCGGGAAGCCGGCGTGCACCGGATCGTCTACCTCGGCGGGCTGGGCCAGGGCGAGCGGCTCTCCCGCCATCTGGCCAGCCGGCAGGAGGTCGGCCGGATCCTGCGCCAGTCCGGCGTGCCGACGGTGGAGTTCCGCGCTTCAATC
>JACCSE010000440.1 GCA_013813145.1 Gemmatimonadales bacterium | reverse complement strand
ATCTGGTTCTGCTCTACCACGGTGGCGCCAACGCCGGGCCGGCCGCAAGGCTCCGCGGCCTCGGCATTCCGGTGGCGCGGCTCCGCACCGACCGGCTCGGCAACGTGCCCCGCCTCGCGCGGCTGCTCGGCGATCTCACCGGCTCGCGGCAGGGCGCGGATTCGATCGCCCGCGCGTTCCTGGAAGGCCTGGACCGCGAGCGCGCGGCCAGTCGTGCTGCGGCTACCATTCCGCTCCCGGTGCTCATCCTGGCCTGGGACCAGCCGCCCATCGCGCTCGGCGCCGGCAGCTTCGTGAGCGAGGCTGTCGAGCTGGCCGGCGCGCGCAATATCTTCGCCGACGTCTCATCGGCGGCGGCACCGGTCACCCTGGAGGCAGTCGTGGACCGGACCCGCGCGCCATCGTGACGATGGCTGCCTCCGGCACCGCGATCGCCCGCCGCCCGGAATGGCGTGCCGTCGCCGCCGTGCGCGAAGGTCGGGTCCTCCGACTGAACCACTCCGCCTACAACCACCCCGGACCTCGCATGCCCGCCGCCATCCGCGCCTTGCGGGAGCGGCTCGCGGCGATCCCATGACTCTCTACCGCAGGAGATCGGCGATGCCCCTCACCCTCTCAGTCCTCCTCCGACGGATCGCGACGGCGGCGCTACTCCTCGCGCCCCCCGCGGTGGCGGCGCAGGAGACGCTGGACACCGCGTCGCTTCCCGAGATCGTGGTCACCGCGACCCGCTACCCGGTCGCCCCCGACTCGGTCGCGGCGACGGTGACGGTGTTGCGGGGGGAGGACCTGCGGGCCGAGGGGATTCGCTTCGTGAGCGAGGCGCTGCGCCAGGTGCCGGGCGCGCAGGTGGTGCGCGGCGGCTCGTATGGCGCCGCGACCTCGCTCTTCGTGCGCGGCGGCGAGAGCGACTACGTGAAGGTGCTGGTGGACGGGATCCCGCTGAACCAGCCGGGGGGCACCTTCGACTTCTCCTCGCTCACCACCGAGAACGTGGAGCGGATCGAGATTCTCCGCGGCCCCGGCAGCGTGCTCTATGGCTCCGACGCCATCGCCGGAGTGGTGCAGATCGTCACCCGCGACGGCGCCGGAGGCGTCCAGCTGAACGCCGGCGGCGAAGGCGGCACCTTCGGCACCGCGGAGTGGCAGGTGGGTGCGCTCGGCGGGGGCGGCGGAGTCGGCTGGTCGGCCTCCGTTTCCCGGCTCACGACCGACGGGATCTACGACTTCAACAACGACTACCGCAACACCGCCGCGAGCGGCCGGGTGCAGATCGGTGCGGGTGCCCATACCGGTGCCGCGCTGACGGCCCGCTACACCGACGGGAAGTTCCACTTCCCTACCGACTTCACCGGCGTGCCGGTGGACCAGAACCAGTACAACGCCGAGGAAACCACGACACTCGGGCTGGATCTCACCCACCGGCTCTCCGAGGCGCTCGAGGCCCAGCTCCTGCTCGGCCGCAATGCGTCGGACGCCGAATTCGTGAACCCGCCGGACCCGCCGGCCTCGAGCGGGGGCTCGATCACCGAGACCAGGACCGAGCGCCGCACCGCCGAGGCGCGGGCGCAGCTCCGCGGCCCCGCGGGCGTGCGCGGGCTCGCCGGGGTCAGCTACGACGACCAGCACCAGGAGAGTCGCTCGGAGTTCGACGGCTTCGCGGACGCCCCGTTCGGGGCCGACCGCGACAACTGGGGCTTCTACCTCCAGGCCTCGGGGCTGGCGCTCCCGAAGCTCCAGCTCACCGCGGGCGGCCGGCTGGACGAGAACGAGCGTTTCGGGAGCTTCTGGACATACCGCGCCAGCGCGCTCGCCTTCGCCGCCGCGGCGACCCGGGTGCGGGCCTCGGTCGGCACCGGATTCAAGGAGCCCAGCTTCTTCGAAAACTTCTCTACCAGCTTCACCCGCGGGAATCCCGAGCTCCAGCCGGAGCGGAGCTTCAGCGTCGAGGGCGGGGTGGAGCAGGATCTGGCCGGCGGGCGGGTCGCGCTGGCGGTCACCGGGTTCGTTCAACGGTTCCGCGATCTGATTCAGTACACTCCGGTGACCTCGGTTCCCGAGGATCCCAACTTCTTTAACATCGCCGGCGCCGACGCCTCCGGGGTCGAGGCATCGCTCCGGGTGCGGCCGAGTCCGTCGCTGGAGGGCTCCGTCTCCTACACCTGGCTCCACAGCGAAGTGACGGACGCCGGGTTCGACAGCGACGAGTCCGCCACATTCGTGGAAGGCGAGCGCCTGCTCCGCCGGCCGACCAACGCGGTGACGCTGCGGGCGGGGTACGGCGGCGAAGGACGGCTCCGGCTGGGCGCCGCGCTCAACTGGATTGGAGACCGCGACGACCTCCGCTTCGCCCAGTTCCCCGAGCCATCGCTGCGAGTGGAGCTGCCGGCGTACGCGACGGTGGACCTGCACGGGCGGCTGACCGTTCTGCGGCCGGGCCGGGGTGCCGCGCCGGGGCTCGACCTTACGGCGAGAGTGGAGAACCTCTTCGACGAGGAGTACCAGCAGGCGGCGAGCTACCCATCACCCCGCCGGGCGATTTTCCTAGGCGTCGCGACCCATGTCCGCTGAGCGGCGGCGGGTCGTCGTCTCCTGGAGCGGCGGGAAGGACGCCGCCTGGGCGCTGCACGTACTGCGGCGCGATCCGCTGGTGGACGTGGTTGGCCTCTTGACGACCGTGAACGCCGCGTTCGCCCGCGTGGCGATGCACGGCGTGCGGGTCGAGCTCCTCCGGGCCCAGGCCGCCGCGGCCGGGTTGCCGCTGCACGAGATTCCACTGCCCTGGCCATGCACCAACGAGAAGTACGAGTCGGCGATGGCGAACGCCGTCGGGAGGATCCGGGAGGCGTGGCGGACGACCCATGTGGCGTTCGGCGATCTCTTCCTGGAGGATGTCCGCGCCTACCGTGAGGAGCGGATGCGGGGGACGGGGCTGGAGCCGCTCTTCCCACTCTGGCACGTACCAACGGGCGACCTCTCCGCCGCGATGCTCGCCGCCGGAATGCGCACCTGGATCGTCTGCCTCGACCCGAAGAAGCTGCCGCGCGAGCTGGCGGGACGGCCGCTGGACCGGGAGCTCCTCGACGCGTTGCCGGCCGGCGTGGACCGGTGCGGCGAGCGAGGCGAGTTTCACACCTTCGTCACCGAGGGTCCAATGCTGAACCAGCGGATCGCCACGGTGTCCGGTGAGGTCATCGAGCGGGAGGGATTCGTGTATGCCGATCTCATACCCGCCTGAGCGAATCGCCTCGCTGCTGCCGAGCGCCACCGAGATCGTGCGGGCGCTGGGGCTGGAGGCGTCGCTGGTGGCGGTGAGCCATTCCTGTGACTTTCCCGGCCGAATCGAGTCGCTGCCGCGGGTCACCCGAACCCGGGTGCCGAAGGCGGCGCCCAGTGGGGAGATCGACGCCGTGGTGCGCGACTGCTTGACGCAGGGAGAATCGCTCTACGAGATCGACGTGGAAGCGCTCGACCGGCTTCAGCCCGACCTGGTCATCACCCAGGCGCTGTGCGAGGTCTGCGCGGTGGGACCCGGCGAGCTGAGCCGGGTTATCCCCGCGCTCCAGTCGGTCCCCGAGGTGCTCACCTTGGAGCCGCACACGCTCGAGGGAGCGTTCCAGTCGATCGTCGAGGTCGGTCGCGCGACCGGGCGGGTGGAGGAGGCGGAGTCGCTGGTGGCGTCGCTGCGGTGTCGGGTCGCCGCGATCCGGGTCCGGACGGCGCGCCGGAGCGTGCGTCCACGAGTCGGGTTCCTCGAATGGATCGACCCACCGATGTGCGGCGGCCACTGGAACCCGGAGCTGGTCGAGCTGGCCGGTGGGCGCGATGGGTTGGGGAGAGCCGGCCAACCGAGCCGGACCCTGCGGTGGGAGGAGATCCTCGAGTTTCAGCCGGAAGTGCTGGTGCTGGCGTGTTGCGGGTATACCGCCGAGCGCACCGGGCGGGACGTAGCGTTGCTCCGGCAGCACCCCGGTTTCGCCGACCTCCCTTGCTCCCGGACCGGGCGCATTTATGTGCTGGACGGCGTGACCCGCTTCAGCCGGCCGGGGCCGGGCCTGGTGGACAGCCTCGAAGCACTCGCGGCGGTTCTCGGCGCCGGCGCCGACTAACCGACTATCAGAAGGCCTCGAGCGCCGCCTCCACCCGTTGAGCCTCGATCCGGTCGTGCTGCTCCCTCGCGCTCGCCTGAAGCTTCTTGTAGTCGAGCCCGGCGAGCTCCGAATGGCGGGGCGCGGCACGCTCGAGGGCCAGCCATAGCTTCAGCTTTCCATAAATACCGAGGCTTAGCGTCTCGAGCATCTCCAGACGGCCCAGCGCTCCCTCCCCGGTATCGCCCATCTTGAGCCGCCCGGCCTTCTCGGCCAGCCAGGCCCCTGCCTTCTTGATCGGGTTCTCCTTCGCGCCGAGTTGCTCCAGCAGGCCGCGCACCAGCTCCTGGTCGGCCTTGACTTCATTCACCAGGCCGCTGAGAAAGGCCCGGAGCTGGGTACCGCGATCCTCCTCGATCGCCCGTTCCATCATCTCGACGGCCATGATCGATCCCGCCAGATGATCGTTCAGGTAAGTGCCAAGCACCTCCTTGCTCATGGAACCAACCTCCTTGTCATGAGGTAGCGCTACTGTTCACTCGGGCCTCCCGCGGCCGCACGCTTCGCGTCCGCCAGGTAGCCGGGCTCCAGCTCCAGAAGATGTCCCAGCTTCCGAACCAGCCAACCCTCGTGGGTGGCGATCTGACCGTCGGCCAGGATCACGCCCCACATCACC
>JACCSE010000406.1 GCA_013813145.1 Gemmatimonadales bacterium | reverse complement strand
GGCCCAAGGGAATCGGCGCGCTGGTGGTGCGAGACCGCAAGGCGGTGGAGGCGATCATCCACGGCGGCGGCCACGTTCTCGGTTCCGGGACGGATGCCGTACTGCTGGCCGCCGCCGTGGATGATCGCCTCCACCGCCTTGCGGTCTCGCACCACCAGCGCGCCGATTCCCTTGGGCCCGCCGATCTTGTGACCCGAGAGGGTAAGCAGCGTGCAGGGCAGCTCGCTCATGCGCACCGGCAGCTTGCCGAAGGCCTGCACCGCGTCGGTGTGGTAGGTGATGCCGGCGGTATGGCAGCGGCTCGCGATCTCGCGCACCGGCTGGATGACTCCGACCTCGTTGTTGACCCACATGACCGACACCACCGCCGGCCGGTCGACCAGCGCGGTGTCGAGCGCGTCGAGGTCCACCCGGCCGCCCGAATCCACCGGCAGCACCACCTCGCGTCCTCCCAGGTGGCAGACCGCGTGCGCGGCCGCCAGGATCGCCTTGTGCTCGATGGCGCTGACCACGACGCACATGGCGCCGCCCCGGTCGCGGGCGGCGAGCGCCGCGCCCACGATGCCGAGGTTGTCGGCTTCGGTCCCGCCCGAAGTGAAGATCACCTGATTGGGTTCGGCCCCGACGGCCTCGGCGATCTCCCGGCGAGCCTGCTCGATCCCGGCGCGCGCCGCCCGCCCGTACCGGTGAGCGCTCGAGGGATTCCCGAACCCCTGCGCGGTGAGGTAGGGCAGCATCGCCTCCAGCACCTCCGGGCGAACGGGGGTGGTGGCGGCGTAGTCGAGATAGACGGGAGGGTGCATCCGGAAAATCTACTGCCGGCCTACATACTCTGCACCCCGAGGGCGACCACGTCCTCCACGGCCATGGTCTCGTGGGTGAAGAACGGCTCGCCATAGCGGGACCGGATCAGCGAACCGTAGTGCGCGCTCTGGATCTTGACCAGCGAGTAGAGGTCCTGTCCGGTCGGGAAGATCTCTCCCGCCGCCTTGGCCCCGTCGAACTGGCTGGCGTAGCAGCGGATGGCGGCGAGCTTCCGCTCGAACTGAGCGCTGATGTCAACCACGAAGGTGGGCTTGACCGGGTCCTCCCGATAGGAAAGCGCGTACATGATCTTGTGCGGCCGGTGCGGGGCGCCCGGCGCCGGGTACTTGGCCAGGCCGGCCAGAAAGCAGGCGTCCCGACCCAGCTCCGAGGCGACCCGGTGGTCCGGGTGGCGCCCGACCGCGAAAGGCAGGATGACGGCCCGGGGCCCGAAGTGCCGGATCTGCTCCACCAGCACTTTCCTGCTCGCCTCGTTGTTCTCCAGGTGCGCGTCGGGAAGGCCGGCGTTCCGCCGCTCGGCGACCCCGAGGATCTCGGCGGCGCGGGCGGCTTCGGTGGCCCGAACGCCGGCGCTTCCCCGAGTGGCGCTCTCGCCGGCGGTGAGGTCGAGAATGCCCGTGCTGTACCCCGCGTCCACCGCCTTGAGCAACGTGCCCGCGCAGGTGAGCTCGACGTCGTCGCGATGGGCGGCGATGGCCAGGAGGTCGACGGGCATGGGGACCGGGGTTGAAGGTGAAAAGAGGAAGGGAGCGTGAACGGTAAACGGTAAACGGTAAACGGTGAACGGGAGGCGACGTTCCGGGACAGCATTCCCGTTCACCGTTCTCCGTTCTCCGTTCCCCGTTTACGCCGTTCGCCTGACCTTCCGCGCCAACAATATCACCGCTCCGACCACCCCCGCCACCGGCACCACGAAGCCCAGCGACGCGATCGCTCCGGCCAGCACCGCCACGAAGTTGCGCCACGCACGGCGGAAGGCTTCGGCGACGATGCTGCGCCCGGGGTTGTCGCCCACGATGGGCGGGGGCTCGTGCAACGTGACGGACAGGGTGCTCAGGGCGGCGCGGCTCTTGAGATACCGCATTCGGCCGTCGAGCCGCTCGATCTCCTCGCGGATCCGTGCCAGTTCCCGCTCGACTGAGAGGACGTCCTGGAGCTTGCCGGTCCGGGTGCCGAGGACGTCGATCAACCGCTCCTCCAGCCGGCGGGCGTTGGCGGCGCGGGCGGACAGGTCCACGAACTCCTCCCCGACATCCTGCGCGGAGACGTTGACGAACTCGACTCGGCCGAGCTGGTCC
>JACCSE010000336.1 GCA_013813145.1 Gemmatimonadales bacterium | reverse complement strand
CCCGCGCGGCGGCGCTGACCGACTCCAGCGTCTGCGCCCGCACCTTGTCGGCGTAGGTGTCGTAGTACCGGTCCTCCAGTCCGAAGGTCACGATGTTCGACACCGAGCCGGCGACCGCGCCCATGGTCTCCCAGCTTCCCGGCAGGGTCAGCGTGAGCTCCGAGGTCGCGCGAGTCAGCTCCACGGCCGTGGGCGGCTGGTCGGTGAGGATTCCGCGCAGCTCCTGCTGGAGCTCGACCACCGCTTCCGCCGTCTTGTCGGTCTGCACCGGAGCGTACACCACGAACGGACGCTGGGCGCGGGCATCGCGGAAGAAGGTGAACGCGCCGTACGACCAGTGCTTGTCCTCCCGCAGATTCATGTTGATCCGGGAGGTGAAGGACCCGCCGAGCACCTGGTTCATCGTCTCGATGGCGGGCTCGTCCGGATTGGCCTTGGGCGCCGCCAGGTTGCCGACCAGGATGAGCGACTGAATGGCATCGGGCCGGTCCAGCAGGTACACCGTCGGCGGCGCGTTCCGCTCTACCTTGGCGATGTTATTGGCCGGCACGTCGCCCGGCTTCCACCCGGCGAAGAGCCGCTCCAGCCTGGGGCGGATTTCGGCCATCGTGGTGGCGCCCACGACGACCATGGTGGCGTGATTGGGCCGGAACCAGGTCCGGTGGAACTTCACCAGATCGTCCCGCCCGATCCGCGCGGTCGAGGCTTCGGTGCCGGAACCGGTCCACGGGTTGGCATAGGCGTGACCCTCGCCGTACAGGAGCCCCGGCAACACCCGGAGCGCCATGCTCACGGGCTCGGCCTTTTCCCGCTGAATCTGGGCCAGACGCTGCCGCTTGAGGCGCTCGAAGTCGGTGTTGGGAAACGAAGGATTGAGGATCACGTCGGCGTACACGGCGAGCGACGCGTCGAGCTGGTCCTTCAGCGCCTCGAGCGACACGGTGGACACGTCGAGCTCGGAGCCGGCGTACAGGTTGGCGCCCAGACCGGCCAGCTCGTCACTGATCTGCACGGCGTTCCGGGTGCGGGTTCCCTCGTCGAGCATCGCCATGGCGAGACTGGCGGTGCCCGGAACCCCGTTCTGGTCGGCCGCGAAGCCGGCGTCGAGCAGCAGGTTGAATTGGACCTGGGGGATCGACGCGCGCTCGGCCAGAACGAGGTCGAGGCCGTTGGAGAGGGTGGCGCGCTGCAGGTCGGGGAATCTGGTTTCCGGCGGGGCGCCCGGCTCGGGCAGCCGGCTGCGGTCGGCGCCGCTTGCTGCAGTCTGGTATTCGCCGTAAGGCACCACCTCCAGCGTGTAGTCGCCGTCCGAGAGCCAGCGGTTGGCGGTGCCGCGAAGCCCGGCGGCGGTGGCTGCCTGCACCCGGCCGAGCCGGCGCCGGTAGAAATCCGGCCGGCCGGCGTACACCTCGCCCTGGGCGAGGACGTCGGACTTGCCGCCGAACCCTCCGATGCGCTCCACTCCCCGAACGAAGCCGGCGCGGAACTGAGTCTTCACCCGCTGCATTTCGCCGGCGGTGGGGCCGCCGGCCAGCAGACGGGAGATCTCCTCGTTGATCGCGCGCTCGACCTTGGTCAGGTCGTCGCCGGGACGCGCCGTGGCCTCGACGACCAGGAGGCCGCCGATTTCCCGCAGGTCGGCGTAGGCGCTGACGTCGGTGGCGATCTGCTCGTCGTAGACCAGCCGCTTGTACAGCCGGGAGGACTTGCCGCTGCTGAGCACCTGGGCCAGCAGCATGAGATTCTCCGCTTCGGTCGAGCTCCAATGGGGTACGTTCCACACCTTGTAGAGCCGCGCCTGGGGTACCCGGTCCTGCATGATGCCGCGCTGACTTCCGGTGCGCTTGGCGACCCACGCTTCCTGCCGTGTCACCGGCGGCCCCGCGGGGATGTCGCCGAAATATTTCTCGACCTTGGCTTTCACCTCGGCCGGCTGTACGTCGCCGGCCACGACCAGCACGGCGTTCGCCGCGCCGTAATAGGTCTGGAACCAGCCCTTCACGTCCTCGAGCTTGGCGTCCCCCAGATCATCCATCGAGCCGATCACGCTCCAGGAGTAGGGATGGTTGGCCGGGTAGAGCTTGGGGTTGAGAAACTCCCACACCTGGCCGTAAGGCTGATTTTCGCTCTGCCGCTTTTCGTTCTGCACCACCCCACGCTGCTCGTCGAGCTTGGCCTGGTTGACGACGCCGAGCAGATGTCCCATCCGGTCCGACTCGAGCCAGAGCGTGAGGTCGAGTGCGTTGGTCGGGACGTTCTGGAAGTAGTTGGTGCGGTCCTCGTTGGTGGTGCCGTTGAGCTCGGTGGCGCCGGCCTGCTGGAGCGGAAAGAAGTAGTCCTTGTCCCAGTGCTCGCTGCCGTTGAACATCAGGTGCTCGAACAGGTGGGCGAACCCGGTTCGGCGGGGCCGCTCGTTCTTGGACCCGACGTGATACCAGACGTTCACCGCCACGATGGGTGCCTTGTGGTCCTCGTGGATGATGAGAGTGAGGCCGTTGGGGAGGACGTGGCGCTGGTAGGGGATGTCGATCGTGGCGCTCTGCGCCGCGAGCGGGGCAGCAGGGCCGGGGGTCAGTGGGGCAGTGAGCGCGAGGGAGACGGCGGCGATAGGTAACCGAGAACGGAGCGACACTGGGACCTCGAGCGAATGTGAACTGGCATCCCGAGCGGAGCGAGGGAGCTACTTATCCGGCGTTCGGTACCCGCGGAGAAGA
>JACCSE010000315.1 GCA_013813145.1 Gemmatimonadales bacterium | reverse complement strand
TCACGCGGCCGAGCGAGAGCCCGGCGCCGGAGACACTGTGCCGCCCGCCTGGGGAGCAGGCCGGCCTCCGCGCCCCAGCGTACCAGGTCGGCGTAATCGCCCACGCGCTCCGCGAGTGGACCGGCGTCGGTCCAGTCCACGGTGTTCACGAAATCGAGTGCCGGATGGCCGGCGATGAATTCGAAGGGGGTCATGGCGCCAAGATAGCACCAGTATTCCGCTCTTGACAGGTGCGGCTCGAAATCGTACCCTGACACCAGTAAACGTAATTATACTGGTGCAGAACGAGAGGAGGGGGGTAAGGCCATGATCGCACGGACCTGGCGCGGCGCTACCCGGGCGCGGGACGCCGACGAATATCTCGAGTATCTCCATGCCACCGGGCTTCCCGGGTACGGCGGCACGCCGGGCAACCGGGGCGTCCTCGCGCTCCGCCGGCTGGAGGGAGACCGCGCCGAATTCCTGCTGGTGACGCTGTGGGATTCCCTCGAGGCGATCCGCCGCTTCGCCGGGGAGGATGCCGAGCGGGCGGTCTTCTATCCGGAGGACGACCGTTACCTGGTGGCGCGGGAGGAGCGGGTGAGCCACTACGAGGTGGTCTTCCGAGCCGAAGGGGCTCCATCGTGAGCGCACCGTCGCGGCTCCGGCTCGCCGGAGCCTTCGCGGCGATCTACCTCCTGTGGGGCGCCCCGGGTAAACCGGTGCGCGCGCGAGAACGAAACGAGTCAGAGTAGAGATTCCTGCCCCTCCGCCGAAGCTCCCCGCGGCCGCCGGCCCTCGAGCTGCTGCCGGCGCCGCATCCCTTCATCCGCCGGGAAGCCGTGGGCCTGCTGCAATCGATGCAGCCGGCGCTTGAGCGCGACCTGGTACGCCGGGCTCGCCGACTCGCTCCGTCCGTAGTGCTGCCGATACCGTTCGGCCAGCTCGGGAAATTCCTCGGCGAGCACGGGAAGGAAGCGGTGCCGCGCCGCGGGACCGAGCCGGAGCGCCGACCCGACCACGTAGCGGGCACCCGCCTCCTTCGCCGCCCCCATGAGCCGGCTCAGGCCGGCGCGATCGTCGGTGATCCCCGGGACGATCGGCGCCACCAGCAGTCCCGCATGCACGCCGCCTTCGATGAGGCGCCGAAGCGCCCGGATGCGGGCCGACGGCACCGGCGAGCGGAGCTCGAGCCGGCGCGCCAGCCGGGCATCCATGGTGGCGAGCGAGATGTTGACGCTCACCTCGTGCCGCGCCGAGAGCGCCTGGAGCACGGCGATGTCCCGGGTAACCAGCGGGGACTTGGTGATCAGGCCGATGGAGAGCCCCCGATATTGGAGCAGCAGCTCGAGAACGGCGCGGGTGAGCCGAAAACGCCGCTCGACGGGCTGGTAGGGATCGGTGGCCGTGCCGATGACGAGCGAGGCGTCGCCCAGTCGGGACGGGTCCAGCGTCTTGGCCAGTACCTCGGCCACTTCGGTCTTGACCAGGATGCGCCGCTCGAAGTCGAGCCATGCGGGGCCCGGCCTCCGCTCGCCCATGCGCTCGATGGTGTAGCGGTGGGTGTCCCGGGCATAGCAGTAGGTGCAGCCGAACTCGCAGCCGACGTAGGGGTTCACCGACCAGAAACCCATGCCGGTGGTGGCCGGCGAATTGAGCACCGAACGCACGGAGAGCCGGATGAACCGGGTGCCGCGCTCGCGTTGATCCAGAATTCTGAGCGCGGGACGCGCCTGCTCGGGCAGCAGGCTGAGCTGGCGCGGCGCCCCTTCCGCGGTCACCCGCACCGCCCCCAGCCGCACTGGGTGCAGCTCACGCAGGCTGAGGCGCGGGCCAGGGGGCCGGCACATTCGGGGCAGAGCCTGCCTGGGAGCTGGAGGGTCGGCTGGCAGGTAGTGGGCTCGAGCCGGCGGAGAGAGTAGAGAAAACGGGGCGGAGGAGGGTACATGTGCGCCTGGCCGGGCTTCGGGATTTGTTCGGCTACCTGAATCCGAATATACCGCGAGGCGAAGGTTGGTCAAGCCGCTGTGGGGAAGAGACAGAAGGGCGGTCGCGGTCATTATTCAGTAGCGGACGGCAGCCACTTTGGAGGACTCCACGGACCTCTTCACCTGGCAGCGAAAATCTTCTCAAGCCCATACGAGCAAACCGCCTGTACGCGATCCGGCGTGAGCGTTCGGCCTTGGGGAATCCGAGCCGCCGTGCGGATCACATCGCTGACGGCGGAGAATTGTTCAGCCTGGAGCCTCTCAACCGTATCAGCTGTTTTCGACGCGATTGTCGGACGAATTTTTTCAGTCCACTCTATCTTGAGTAATTCAAGTTCGCTTCCGAACAGTTCCAATGTGTCGGCTCCCGCTTTCTCCGAATCAGCAGCTTCTGGGCGAGGAAGGTCACGGGGCTCGCGAGTCTAACCTCGGCGGGTGCAGCGAGCGGCACACCGACTACGGCATCGAGGCGGACGGTCCACGGCTGGATCAGCAGTAGGTCATCATGGCCGAGCCGGTAGTGAATTACAGGAGGCGCGTGCTCCCCACGAAAATCCTCCTTGAAGTCGGCGGCATGCCGCCGCAGTGTCGCCTCAGATCAGCGCGACCCGCGCCCGCGCGGCCCCCGCGGACCTCCAGTCCGGGGACCCTGGCCCGCCCCGCTCGCCTGGCTCGCCGAGCGGCGCGCCGCCTTGGCCTCGGACCGGGCGCGGTCCTCCGCCTTTTTGGCGCGGATCGCCGCGATCCGCTCTCCGATCGGTACCTCCAGGCGGCCCTCGGCCTTGGCCGAATAGTCGAAGTCGGGGACGATCACCCGGGGCAGCCGCTTGCCGAGCGCCCGCTCGATCCTGCGGAGCTCGCCCTCCTCCTCCGGTGCCGCGAAGGTGAACGCGTCTCCCACCTGCTCCGCCCGCGCGGTCCTCCCGACCCGGTGGATATAGTCCTCCGGGACCTTCGGCACGTCAAAGTTCACCACATGGCCGAGCGACTCGATGTCGATCCCGCGGGCGGCGATGTCGGTGGCCACGAGCACCCGGTACTTGCCGCTCTTGAACCCGGCCAGCGCCTCGGTCCGCTGGGGCTGGGATCGGTTGCCGTGAATCCGCTCCGCCACGACTCCGTTCCGCACCAGGTACTTCATCAGCCGGTCGGCCCGGTGCTTGGTGCGGGTGAAGACCAACGCGTCCTGCATCTCGTCCCGCTGGAGCAGGGCGAGGAAGAGCGCCGACTTCAGCTCCTGCGGAACCGGGTAGACCGCCTGGGTGATCCCCACCGCCGGCGCCGGCCGCCGCTCCAGATTGATGGTCGCGGGGTCGCGCAGCATCTCCCGCGTGAGCGCCAGGATCGGATCGGGCATCGTGGCGCTGAAGAAGAGAGTCTGCCGCCGCGCCGGCAGGTGCCGAAGGATCTTTCTGATCTCCGGCAGGAAGCCCATGTCGAGCATACGGTCGGCCTCATCCAGCACCAGAACTTCGAGTCCGGGCAGCCTGGCATACGGCTGCCTGAAGTGATCGAGGAGGCGGCCCGGCGTGGCTACCAGTACGTCCACGCCACTCCGAAAGGCGTGCTCCTGGGGACCCATACCCACGCCGCCGAAAACCGCCGCCGCGGTCACCGGCGTGTGCACCGCCAGATCGTTGAGGTCCTCGAGAATCTGGGCCGCCAGCTCACGTGTCGGCGTGAGCACCAGGGCTCGGGTCGTGCCGCGGGGCCGGTCGATCAAGCGATGCAGGATGGGCAGGAGGAACGCCGCAGTCTTCCCGCTCCCGGTCATGGCGCAGGCGAGGATGTCCCGTCCGCTCAAGGCGGGTGGAATGGAGTCCACCTGGATCGGGGTGGGTCGGGCGAAGCCGAGCTCCTTGATGCCTTTCAGGAGACTCGGGTGGAGCTTGAGGGACTGGAATGGCAAGAGAGATCCTTACGGTGAGGCGGAGGGGGTCGAACTCGAGCGGAAGGATAGAGACCCGGACGGATGGCTGGCAATGCTCGGGCCGGGACATGTTGCAGCTCTGGCGTCGCACGGCAGCTTACGGTGTGGGTGATCGTGGGATAGGATCCTCGGCGGGCCGTCCGTCGTTGCCGGCGTTCCATTCGGTTGAGTGTCTGCGGCTGTTTACCACGAAGGTACGAAGAGCACGAAGGACACGAAGCCGCAGCACTCAACAGAACTCGGCGTTTACCTCCGTAGGGCCCTGCGGTGCGGGGCCAGTCTGAAACGAGGCCCGACCAAGCATTCCATCAAGCACCCGCCCGTCCCAGCCCACCCTGTCGATTTCCCGGAAAGTCGTTCGACGTATAGGTAGAGGCCCAGGCCCGGCCGGCCGGAACTCTCCGGAAGCCGGCCCAAGACCCGACACCGAAGGAGCCACGACAATGCGATTCATGCTGCTGGTGAAGGCCGACAAGAACAGCGAGGCGGGCGTGCTTCCCGACGAGAAGCTCCTGACCGATATGGGAAAGTACAACGACGAGCTGGTGAAGGCCGGCGTGCTGCTCGCCGGAGAGGGGCTCCAGCCGAGCTCGAAGGGCGCGCGGGTCAAGTTCTCGGGCTCGAAGCGGACGGTGACCGACGGGCCCTTCAGTGAGACGAAGGAGCTGATCGCCGGCTTCTGGCTGATTCAGGTGAAGTCGAAGGAAGAGGCGATCGAGTGGGTCAAGCGTGCGCCCAATCCGTTCCCCGGCACCGAGTCCGAGATCGAGATTCGCCAGGTATTCGAGGCGGAAGATTTCGGCCCGGAGTTCACGCCCGAGCTCAGGGAGGAGGAGGAGCGCCAGCGCGCCGCGATGGCCAAGAAGCGGTAGTTGAGTAGCCGCAGGCACTCCACGGCGGACACCCGCGGCCAGCCTTGCACCGGCAGGAGAAGATGGCGTGATTGGGAGCCGTGACGGCTCCCGATACCCATCGCGCGATCGAGGCGGTCTGGAGGATCGAGTCGGCCAGGCTGATCGCCGGGCTCACGCGGATCGTGGGCGACGTCGGCGCCGCCGAGGATCTGGCGCAGGACGCGCTCGTCGCCGCGCTGGAGCGATGGCCGGAGTCGGGCGTGCCGGACAGCCCCGGCGCCTGGCTCATGGCCACGGCGAAGCACCGGGCGATCGACCTGCTGCGGAGGAGAGCGCTGCTCGAGCGGAAGCACGAGCAGCTCGGATACGAGCTCGAGGCAGTGCAGGAGATGGCCGTACCGGACCTCGACGCCGCGATCGACGACCACGTAGGCGACGATCTCCTGCGCCTGATGTTTACCGCCTGTCATCCGGTGCTCTCGACGGAAGCGCGGGTCGCGCTCACGCTCCGCCTGGTCGGTGGGCTGACGACCGAGGAGATCGCGCGCGCGTTCCTGGTCCCGGCCTCGACCGTGGCTCAGCGGATCGTCCGGGCCAAGCGGACGCTCGCCGAGGCCCGGGTCCGCTTCGAGGTGCCCCGCGGGGCCGAGCTTGCCGGCCGCCTGTCGTCGGTGCTCGAGGTGCTTTACCTGGTGTTCAACGAGGGCTACTCGGCCACCGCGGGCGACGACTGGATGCGCCCCGCGCTCTGTGAAGATGCGCTCCGACTAGGACGAATTCTGGCCGGGCTCGCTCCGGAGGAGCCGGAGGTCCACGGACTCGTGGCGCTGATGGAGATCCAGGCGTCGCGGTCGAGGGCGCGGGTGGGGCCTTCGGGAGAGCCCGTCCTGCTGCTGGATCAGAACCGCGCGCGCTGGGATCATCTCCTGATCGGCCGTGGGCTGGAGGCGCTTCGGCGTGCCGAGGAGCTCGGCGGGGCCGAGGGGCCGTACGCGTTACAGGCCAGGATCGCCGCCTGCCACGCGCGGGCGCATACGCCGGAGGAGACCGACTGGAAACGCATAGCGGCGCTCTACGACGTGCTCGCCGAGGTTGCGCCATCGCCGGTCGTGGCGCTGAATCGTGCGGTCGCGATCGGGATGGCGTTCGGTCCCGCGGTAGGGCTCGAGCGGGTTGACGCGCTGACATCGGAGCCGCTGCTCAGGTCGTACCACCTCCTGCCGGCCGTGCGCGGCGACCTGCTGGACAAGCTCGGCCGGTTCGAGGAGGCTCGGGCGGAGTTCGAGCGCGCGGCCTCGCTTACGCGTAACGCCCGCGAGCGGGACCTGCTTCTCCAGCGCGCCGCCGCGTGCGCGGGCAGACCGGTGGTGACCGGGCCCAGTCGAGAACGAAAAGCTCCGATGTCATCCTGAGCGAAGCGAGGGGGCAGCCGAAACTGCGGCCGACGCGGGGAAGACGCGGGGAAATGGAAGAACTCGCGTTGGGTGCAACGCCGACTCCCGCGGCTGAGATCCTGCCCACCATATACGACGTGAGCAAGTCATCCTGATGAGCGCAGGGAGGTACCCGGCGGGGCCAGGAGCCCTCGCACGGCCGCGAGCAGTTGCTGGGAATCGAAGGGCTTGGGGAGCAGGGGGCCGGGCAGGTCGCCGAAGTCGTCCGGCGGTCCGTATCCGCTCACGAACAGGAGACGAGTGCCCGGCCACAGCGTCCTCACCAGCCGGGCCAGGCTGGCGCCATCGATCGGCTCCATGCGGAGATCGGTGACCACGGCAGCGGGTGGGTTGGGCAGCTCGCTCGCCAGGGCGAGCGCGCTGAGCCCGTCTGCCGCCGCGTGGACCTGATAGCCGCCGGATGCGAGCGCGCGCTGCATGAGCCGGAGCACCATCGGCTCATCGTCTACCACCAGTACCACCGGATCGGGAACCGCCTGCGGCACAGCCATGAGCCATACTCTATGGGGGACACGTCACGAATGTACCTCGTCCATGATACCGCGTAAGAGGTGAAAAGTTCGTCCGAGGCTCGCGGCCGCGTCAGCAGGGGTGAGCCGCGCCACAAAGAGCCGGCGGGATGGGTGTAAAGTATGACGGAGTTGGCTCGGGACGTGGAGCCGCGGCGGGTGATGGACAGGATCGCGGAAGAGGAGGGATCGGGGGTGGAGTAGTAGCGAACCACGCCCCGGGCGAATACCTCATCCCGAGCGCAGCAAGGGACCTACTCAGGGGAAATCGGACTCTTCTTGAGTA